>NZ_JBHSBY010000131.1:0-57163 GCF_042650905.1 Pedobacter jamesrossensis
AATGGTTAAATAAAATATTTCTAACCAGCAACAGACAGATAACACTCCAGATTTATTTAAACACAAAAAAAGCTGCCTCATTTATTTTGAGACAGCCTCTTTTTTTTAATCCAATCTCATCTCCGGAATATCGCCCTCTACAACTAATCTACCCAGTGTAGATTGTTTAATATACTCAATACTTACACCTGGTGCCCGTTCTAATAATTTAAAACCACCTTCGGGTAAAACATCTAAAACAGCAAGTTCGGTAACTATTTTCTTAATACAATTTACACCCGTTAATGGCAAAGTACATTTTGGCAATAATTTACTCTCGCCTGCTTTGTTTACATGCTGCATTGCTACAATAATATTTTTTGCTGATGCAACTAAATCCATTGCACCGCCCATTCCTTTAACCATTTTCCCCGGGATTTTCCAGTTGGCAATGTCTCCGTTTTCCGAAACTTCCATGGCGCCTAAAATAGTTAAATCTACTTTTTGAGCTCTTATCATTCCAAAGCTCATTACCGAATCAAATATCGAAGAGCCGGGCAAAGTTGTTATAGTTTGTTTGCCTGCGTTAATTAAATCAGCATCTTCTTCGCCCTCGAAAGGAAACGGCCCCATTCCAAGTAAACCATTTTCTGATTGTAATACAATATTTATTCCTTTTGGGATGTAGTTAGCAACCAATGTTGGTATGCCAATCCCAAGGTTAACGTAATAACCATCTTTTATTTCTTTAGCTATTCGCTGTGCGATTTCTTCTTTTGAAAACATATTAATTAGTTGATTTGATAATTAGTTGATTAGCTAATTACTCGTTTAGATGTAGAAATGATTTTATTTAAAACCTTTTGTAAAATTTCTGTTTTTTCAAGTAAATAATCACTATTTGGATATTGACTTGAATGTTTACACAATAAAAGCCAATATTTAGTTTCTTCACACTCTTTTGCAGAAATCTTCATTTTATGTATAAAATCAGCTTTGCTTTCAGCATTTTGAGCTTCCCATATATTGGCTCCAATACTTGTGCCTGATTTTAATAATTGATTTGAAATAACAAACTTTCTTTTTTGTTCTAAACTTTCAGCAAAGTCAATGATTAATAGAGAAAAATCAAAGCTTAATTTCACTATTAGATTTTTGCTTATTTTATTACCATCCATGTTTTTTGGTTTATAGCAGAATTAGCTAATCATCACATTTACAAATTAATCAATTCCTCTTACTTACTGTTCTTTGCTCTATTCTTTTCTCGTAATCTTTTCCCTGAAAAATTCGATGAACGTAAATTCCGGGAGTGTGAATGTGGTCTGGATCTAATTGTCCGATTTCTACAAGTTCCTCTACTTCAGCTACCGTAATTTTACCAGCCATTGCCATAACCGGATTAAAGTTTCTACTTGTAGAACGAAAAACCAGATTTCCAGCGGTATCTCCTTTCCAGGCCTTAACTAAAGCAAAATCAGCATTAAAAGCATATTCCATTAAATAATCTTTACCATCGAAATTTCGAATTTCTTTTCCTTCTGCTACTTCCGTACCCACACCTGCAGGTGTAAAAATTGCTGGCATTCCATAACCTGCAGCAAGACATCTGGTTGCCAATGTACCTTGTGGAATTAAATCAACCTCAAGTTCGCCACTTAAAAGTTGTCGTTCGAATTCGGCATTTTCACCTACGTACGAAGAAATCATTTTCTTTACCTGACGCTGTTTAAGCATTAGTCCGATTCCAAAATCATCTACCCCAGCATTATTAGAAATACAAGTTAAGTTTTTGACTTTTTTATCGACTAAAGCAGTTATACAATTCTCTGGAATGCCACAAAGGCCAAAACCGCCTAACATAATGGTAGCGCCGTCAGATATATCGCGGATAGCTTCTTCGGCTCCTGATACAACTTTATTTATCATTTTATGAATTTTTGGTTAGGGTGCTAAAATACAGAAAGCATATAGCTTTATAAAACTTTGCTTTATTTTAACTGATATCTAATTGAAAAACACCTTTTAAGAATATTTAATTGGAATTAATCTAAATAACATTACCTTTGTAACCAGATGTTTAACGAAAGAGATAACGAGGATTTCATTTTGCCAACTGACCCAGAATTTCAAAAAGGAATGGGTTTTATATTTAGCTGCACAGCAGAACATAAAAAATGTTGTGAAAAATATAAAAAGGGTAAGCGTTGCAAAAAATGTCCTGGCAAGGATAAAAAATAGTTACTTAGAAATTTCTATAATTTTATCGTCGCTTCCATTACTAGTACAAACGTATATTTTGCCTTCCGGTGATATACAAACATCTCTCATTCTTCCGTAAGTATTTACATAAAAATCTTTTGTTCCTTCTATTTTAGTTTGTGCATCATCCAATTTAAGTTGCATTAATTTTGTATTTTTCAGTACAGCTAACAACAAAGAGTTTTTAAATTGAGGGATATAATCTGAATTATAAAAAGCCATTCCACTTGGAGCAATAGTTGGTGTCCAGGCAATTAAAGGAACCGCGACAGTATTTGCCGAGCAAAATGCTTGTTCGCCAGCCTCATCACAAAATCCTTTTATATTTGGCCAACCATAGTTTCTTCCTTTTTCTATGATATTAATTTCATCATCCGAATCGGGGCCATGTTCTGAAGAAAAGATTTTATTACCTACCTGAACTAATCCTTGTGGATTACGATGCCCGAACGACCATAACGGATTATTAGGATAAGGATTATCAGAAGGAATTGTTCCATCTAAATTTAAGCGTAATATCTTACCAGAAGTAGAAGCTAAATTTTGTGGTGTACTTTGGTCAGCAGCATCTCCTGTAGAGATAAAAAGCTTACCACCACTAATTAATAACCGGGAGCCATTATGTGTTGATGAAGCACCTATGTTTTCTAAAATAATAGTTGGATTGTTTAGCGTTCCGCCAGAATAAGTATATCGTACAATTTTTTCTTTATAGCTGCTTCCGTAATTATAAGCTACATAAACCCAAGGATTTGTAGAAAAATCGGGATTTAGTGCAATTCCTAGAAGCCCACCTTCTCCATTAACGCGAACTTCAGAAATAGTTAGCAGTGGGGTAATTTGACCGGAGGTTGGGTTTAATCGACTAATTTTACCAGATTTCTCTGTAAACCAAATAAAATTATCTGGTCCGTAAACCATTCCCCAAGGAAGTGATAAACCAGCAACTACTACCTTGCTTTTTAATTCAACATCCGGTAAATTTCCTGTTCCATCACTATCATCACTTTTATTTTTCTTGCAGGTTGTAAAAAATAACAATACAAAAATACCTGTAATAATTGCTTTCATAATCTTTAGGTTTTATAAACAACAATGATACAGATATTTAGTTTTATCACAGAGAAGAATAATCTGATTTTTTAGTTTAAATAAACGTAGGTAATTCCATCGCCTCCTCTATCCGCATGTTCATCTTCCATCCTACTCACCTGACTATATTTGCGTAAATATTCACGAATCATTTTTCGTAAAATGCCATCGCCTTTACCATGAATTAATTTTATGGATGGAAAGCCAAGCATAATTGCCTTATCCAAATATTTTTCAACTTCAAATAAAGCATCTTCAGTACGTTTTCCCCGCAAATCCAATTCAGCTCTAAATCCTGAAACGGCTTCATTCATTCGGCCTGCAAACGAACTCGCACTACTTTGAGCAACCTTTTTGGCTTCTTTATTACTTATTTTTTGAACACGATTCTTTTTAACATTCGAACGTAAATCGCCAATGGCTAAAACCAATTCGTTGCGATTAATTTCTAAAACTACGGCAGTAGTTTCACTATCTGTAAACTTAACCCAATCGCCAATTGCTATTTCGCCACCAACTACGATAGGTTGTGGTTTAGGTTTTTCTTTTGGAACAGTATTTTTAACCAATTCCTGTTGCAAATTCTGTCTCAGCTCTTTAGTTACTGCTTTATCTGCTTGTTTCTCTTTAATTTCTGCAATTGTATTTTCTACAAGTTTATTCGCATTTTTTATAATATTCTGCGCTTCTTGTTTAGCTTCTTTAATTAAAATTCTGCGGTTTTCATCTAAAAAGTCTCTAAGCTTTTCATTTTCAGCGACTAAATTTTTAGCTTTATTTTGTTGATTCGCCAGACTAACTTTAGTATCGTAAATATTTTTCTTTTCACGCTCTAAATCTACAAGCATTGTATCGACTCGATTTTGATTAGAACCCGTTTTTTGTCGTGCTAACGCTATAACTTCCTTTGGCAAACCAATATTTTGTGCAATTTCGAAAGCATAAGAACTTCCGGGTTTACCCATTTCCAAAATATAAAGTGGTTTCATTTTAGCATTATCGAAAAGCATCGATGCATTTTCTAAACCTTCGGTATTGCCCGCAAAAAGTTTAAGATTTGAATAGTGGGTAGTTATTACACCACGAACTTTTTCATTATTTAAAACCTCTAAAACAGCTTCTGCCATTGGCCCGCCGAACTGCGGGTCGGTACCTGTACCAAACTCATCAATTAAAACCATTGTTTTTGGCGAAGCATGCTCTACAAAATATCGCATCTTTTTTAAATGCGCACTATAGGTACTTAAATCGCTTTCAATAGATTGGTCATCGCCAATATCTGCAAAAATATTTTCGAAAATACCAACTTCACTATTTGCATCAACAGGAATTAACAAACCTGTTTGCAACATAATTTGAAGCAAACCCACGGTTTTCATACAGACTGACTTACCACCTGCATTTGGCCCCGAAACTAAAACTACACGGGTTGATGAATCGATATGAATGTTTAATGGCGTTACCGTTTTTTTCTCGGCCGCAAATGATAGCAACAATAATGGATGCCTTGCGTTGATCAGTTTTGTTTTAGGCTCTTTTAATAAACCTGGCATTTCTGCTTCAATATCAATAGCAAACATTGCCTTTGCTCTAACAAAATCTAACTTTGTTAGGAAACCATGATAAGACAATAAAAGTGGAGAGTAAGGCCTCAACTCATCGGTTAATGCAATAAGAATCTTAATAATCTCCCGACGCTTGTCAAATTCTAAATCGCGAAGCTTATTATTTAATGTAAAAACCTCTTCAGGTTCTATATAAACCGTCTGACCAGTTGCAGATTCATCATGTATAAAACCTTTAAGTTTACGCTTATTTTCTGCTAAAACAGGAATACACATTCTTCCATCACGAATGGTTAAACTACCGTCTGCAACCCAATTATTCGCAATTGCCTGCTTATAAATTGAATCCATTCGTTTGCGAACATCTTGCTCATTTTTCGAAATGGAAGCCGTAATCTCTTGTAATTCTTTTGATGCATTTGGTTTAATTTTCCCTTTTGCATCAATAACGTTCTCAATTTTTCGAAGGATATTTTTCTCTATCGGTAAATGCTCAAATAAAGCTTCGAGGGTTGGGTAAACTTCTGCCCTTTCCTCAAAAAACCTTAAAACAGAAAAAACAGTTTGCAATGAAGTATAAATCTGAAACCATTCATCTTCCAACAAATAGGTTCCTTCTACTCTAATTTTTTCAATCAAAGATTTAATATCAAAAAAGCTATTAATCTGTAATGGTTCTTGATTTTGAATAATGCTTTTAAACTCATTGGTTTGGCGCAGAAATTTATCAATCTGGTCAAAACGGTTCATTACCTGCATTTTTTGCACCATGGTTTGCCCCATCGAACTCAGGCAGTGCTTACTTATAAGCTGCCTAATTTCTACAAAGCCTAAACGCTCTAAACAATTTTCGGGATATAACATATTTATTTAACTGCCGGAGCTCGCTTTAATCCTACCTGAATTTTTCTTAATGAATCTTTAGTCTTCTTCAATTTTTCTTTTTCAGCCTTTTCTTTATCTATTTTTTCTTGCTTTAATTTTGCAGGAACTTTTGCTAAGGAGTCTTTAGCTTTCTTCAGCTTTTCTTTATCAATTCTGGCTTTTTCTATTTTTGCCTTTTGTAGTGAATCAACTTTTTCTAATGTCTTTTTTTGAGACTCTAATGTTTTAGAAATATTTTTATAAATCTTATCCAAATCTTTAGGATTTGCATAATAGTAATTCATGCTTTTATTATATTGTGCAGAATCTATACCAAATTTTTCGTAAATACCTTTATAATAGGCTGCTGCAACTTTCTTTGATGAGTCAGGTTGTAGTATTGTAGAAATATAGCCGTCAGCAACATGTATATCGTATAAAATTTTTTGCATTTTTTCGGGTTCAATTATGTCTTTAGGTATTTTAGGTTTACACCCACACAACATAATTACTGCCGTTAAAACCGATATTAATCTTCTCATTCTTAAATTTAAAACACTATTTGTTGCCTTAATTGCGGCAAGGTTATTAATTTTACGCAAAAATAGTTATAAATGAGCATAGCTGATAATCTTAAACAATATAAAAGCGAAGTAGAAACCGATGGAGTTAAATTAATTGCTGTTTCTAAAACGCAAACTAACGAAGCCATTTTAGAAGCCTACAACGTAGGACAACGGATTTTTGGAGAAAACCATGTTCAGGAGTTAGTTGACAAACAAGCGCAATTACCACAAGACATTGAGTGGCACATGATTGGCCATTTGCAAAGCAATAAAGTAAAATATATTGCGCCTTTTGTTTCGTTAATTCATGGTGTTGATAGTCTTAAATTGTTGCAGGAAATAAACAAACAGGCTGCAAAAAACAAACGTGTAATCGATTGTTTACTACAAATTTATATCGCCGAGGAGGAAACCAAGTTTGGTTTAGGCTATGATGAGGCGATAGAACTTCTACGCTCAGAAGAATATGAAGCGTTAAAAAATATTCGCATTGTAGGTTTAATGGCAATAGCAACAAACACCAAAAACGAGAAGCAAATTACAATTGAATTTAAAGAATTACAAGTTTTCTTTGAAGGACTAAAAGCGAGTTTCTTTAGTAAAGATGATACTTTCAAAGAAATCTCGACTGGTATGAGTGCTGACTATAAACTGGCAATTGAAGAAGGTAGCACAATGGTTAGAATTGGAAGCGGAATTTTCGGTAAAAGAATTATTAAACACTTTAAAGCTGATGTTTCAGCTAATTAATTATAAACGATGAACTTAGAAATAAGAACAGCAACCGCTACAGATTGCCCAAGAATATTAGAGTTAATTAATGAACTCGCTATTTATGAACGTGCTCCTGAAGAAGTAACGGTTTCTTTAGAACACTTTATTGATGCTGGTTTTGGAAAAAATCCTGTTTGGAAAGCCTTTGTTGCAGAAGTTGATAAAGTCATCGTTGGTTTTGCACTTTATTACACACGTTATTCTACCTGGAAAGGATGCAGATTATATCTTGAAGATTTCATTGTTACAGAAGAATATCGTGGAAAAGGCATTGGTAAGGTACTTTTCGAAAAAGTTATAGAAGAAACTAAAAATGGAAATTATAGCGGTATGGTTTGGCAGGTTTTAGATTGGAATGAACCGGCTATTAATTTTTACAATAAATATAAAGCACAATTAGAAGAAGGTTGGTTAAACGCATCTTTTTCTAAAGAACAGATTAAGGCATTTTAAAATATGGATATTTTTAAGTTTGGTGGTGCTTCTGTTAAAGATGCCGATGGAGTAAAAAATCTTGCCAATATTGTTCGCGATTATAAAAACGGTGAATTGCTAATTGTTATCTCGGCGATGGGCAAGATCACCAATAAGTTAGAAGAACTAACAAGGGCCTATCTTTCTCAAAGCGATGAAGCACATGCTATTTTCGATGAGATAAAACATTTCCATTTCAACATTATTGAGGAGTTATTTAAAGGAAGTTCAAATCCTGTTTACGATGATGTGGCCAATACCTTTGTAGAAATTGATTGGTTAATCGAAGATGAAGCCGATAATAATCCTGATTACATTTACGACCAAATTGTTTCTATTGGCGAAGTGGTTTCGACTAAAATTGTTGCTGCCTGGCTTAACGAAACTAATAATAAAGCACTGTGGGTTGATGCAAGAAATTACATACAAACGGATAATACTTACCGTGAAGGAAAAGTAGATTGGGATAAAACCAATCAAATTATTCAAAAAGATTTAGCGCCATTAATTGCCGAAAATATAATAGTTACACAAGGCTTTATTGGCGGAACCAGCGAAAATTACACCACAACTTTAGGCAGAGAAGGTTCTGATTATTCTGCTGCAATTTTTGCCTCTTGTTTAAATGCGACTGCACTAACCATCTGGAAAGATGTTCCTGGTGTTTTAAATGCCGACCCAAAATGGTTTGATGAAACAGAGAAAATCCCTCAATTATCATATCACGATGCCATTGAACTAACTTATTATGGCGCCACAGTAATTCATCCAAAAACAATAAAACCGCTTCAAAATAAAGGAATCCCTCTTTTTGTACGCTCTTTTATTCAGCCAGAAGGTAGCGGAACAGCAATTACTAAAGATAATAATCCATTACCAGTTCCTTCTTTTATTTTTAAGGTTAATCAAGCTTTAATTTCAATTTTCCCAAAAGATTATTCTTTTATTATAGAAGAAAATCTGAGCAATATTTTCGAACTTTTTCATCAACATCGAATCAAAATAAATACGATGTTAAACTCTGCAATTAGCTTTTCGGTTAGTGTAGATGATAACGAAGAAAAAATCGAGAAACTTATTCAGGCACTTTCAACCCAATTTACAGTTAAGTATAATAAAGGACTCGAATTAGTAACAATACGCTACTACAACCAACAAACTATTGACAGAGTTACCGTTGATAAAGATATTTTGCTGGAGGTTAAGAGTAGACATACTTGCCAAATGGTGATGAAAAACAAAGCTTAAGAAAGCTATTTTAATGAATAGGAAAATTTTAGATAAAGCCGTACAAGATTATATCTCTTCGCATTTAAATGCTGATGTTAATCAGATTGCTTTATCTAAAAGCCCCTTTGCAGATGTGAGCTCGGCTGAGCTGGCAAATCAAATTTCAGCTAAAAAAAAATCTCAGAAGAAACTACCAACATGGTTTAACACTGATGGAATTTATTACCCACCTACACTTTCTATTGAACAAACTTCATCAGAAATTACTGCAAAATATAAATCTGGTTTAGTCGAAGGTGAAAATCTGATTGATTTAACAGGCGGATTTGGTGTAGATTCTTATTACTTTTCAAAAACCGTTAGTCAGGTTACGCATTGCGAAATAAACGTTGAATTATCTGAGATAGCCAACATTAATGCAAAAGCTTTAAAAGTTAAAAACATTACTTTCGAAGCTAAAGATGGCCTTGAACTCTTAAAAAATAAGGATAGTTTCGACACAATATACATTGACCCTGCAAGAAGAGCTACAAAAGGAAAAGTTTTTATGCTAAAAGATTGTACGCCAAATGTAGTTGGCAATCTTGATATTCTGCTCGAAAAATCGAATAGAATTATTATAAAAACAGCACCATTACTCGATTTAACTGCTGGTTTACAGGAATTAAAATTTGTAAGCGAAATTCATGTTGTAAGCATAAAAAACGAGTGTAAAGAATTACTTTGGATTATTGAAAAAGGCTTTTCTAAAGAACTCAAAATAACTGCTGCGACAATAAATGATGAAACAAAATTATTCAGTTTCTCAAAATCAGAATTAAACTGCTCGCCAACTTTAGCAAAAGAAATTAATAATTTTAGTTATTTGTATGAACCAGATGCAGCACTTCTAAAATCTGGCGCCTTTAATTTAATCGGAAACCGATATAATTTAGAAAAACTTCATAATCAAACGCAGTTATACGTATCAGATAATAAAGAAACAAGATTTCCAGGTAGAATATTTAAGATTAATGAAATTCTGTCTTCAAGCGATTTAAAAAAGCAAAAATTTCTAGTTGGAAACGTTGTGGTTAGGAACTATCCAGCTAAGGCCGAGGAACTGACAAAAAAATTCAAAATAAAAAGTGACGACACAAAATTTTTAATTTTTACTAAAAACAGTAAAGAAGAAAACATTGTAATAAATGCCGAAATCATCCAACATTATTAAATAAAAAAGCTTCCAGAAAGAAATTAATCTCGAAGCCTTTTTAGGGATGTACAATATTATCAATATCGCTTAAACTTTCTTAACGTTTACAGCCTGTAAACCTTTTCTGCCTTCAGCTACTTCAAATTCTACTTCATCATCTTCTTTTAAGCTTTCAATTCCGCCTAAAACATCTTTAAAATGTACAAATAAATCTTTATTGTCTTCTTGAACAATAAATCCAAAGCCCTTTTCAGTATTAAACCATTTAACTTTTCCGGTAGCCATAAAAAAATAAAAAAAATGTATAAAAACTAAACCCTTATCACTCTGTTTTTAACTTTTCCGAAACTAATTGAAAATTAAGCTAACTAAACAACCAGATTAAGCATAAATTAAGAAACAAAACTATCAAATATAATAATTTACACACACAATACAACAGATTTAAGGATAAACCATTATATAAATTAAATTTTTTATTATTTATTTATTCGGCTGAGGAGTGGTTCTCAAATATGGTTTAATAACTTTATGCCCTTTAGGAAATTTTACCGGAATATCTTCGGTTTTAATACTATTTACAACAATAACATCTTCACCATCTTTCCAATCAGCTGGTGTTGCAACGCTATAATTCGCTGTTAACTGAAGGGAATCAATAACTCTTAAAACCTCATTAAAGTTTCTTCCTGTTGAAGCAGGATCAGTAATTATTAGCTTTACCTTTTTATCAGGACTGATAACGAATAAAGACCTAACTGTTAATGTTTCTGAAGCATTCGGATGAATCATATCATAAAGGTTAGCTACAGTTTTATCTGGGTCGGCAATAATTGGAAACTCAACCGAAGTATTTTGAGTTTCGTTAATATCCTTTATCCACCCTTTATGCGATTCAGCAGAATCTACACTTATTGCTAAAACTTTTACATTACGCTTTTCAAACTCATCTTTTAAGGCTGCTGTACGTCCAAGTTCAGTTGTACAAACTGGTGTATAATCTGCGGGATGAGAGAAAAGAACTCCCCAGCTGTCGCCAAGATATTCATAAAAATCAATCTCACCCACAGAAGTATTCGATTTGAAATTTGGGGCAGTATCACCTAATCTTATGCTCATAATATTTTTATTTAAAATTTAAGTTGATTAAAACAAATCTAACAAATAGTCTAGTAAATACATAGACGAAATAATTTTTAGATTTCAATATTATAAAGCACAAAAAAACCTTGAAGGTTTTTGACCAACAAGGCTTTAAGTATATTAATTTGTTTGGGTAAATTAATTATAAACTTTAATCATAAATACGTAATCCTGCAATTTTTCAATTTGCTTAGCACGTTTCATACCTGATAAAACACTTTTCTTACTTACAGTTAGCTTCTTGCCCATCGAATCTTGAGGAATTGCACGCATTGCTTCTAAAATGTATTTCGATTTAATTGCAAATGAAGCGCCTTCTGCAGAAGTTTCTTTTCCGCTGATAATTCCAACAAGATTGCCGTTGTTATCTAATAAAGGACCGCCACTATTTCCTGGGTTTAAAGGAATAGCAACCTGATATTGAGTTGTATCACCAATGAAGCCACTTTTAGAACTCACATAACCTTCTCCTAAAACAGCATCATCTTTTGGATAACCCCATGTATAAACGTTTTCGCCTACACCAGTACTATTTCTTTTTATTGTATAAGGAAGGGCAGCTAAATTTTTAAAGTTCTTATCGTCTATTTTTAAAATAGCAATATCAAACTCTGGGTCTTTTAAAACAATTTTCACTTTGAATGATTCGCCAGCACTATTTTGAATAAATACAGAATCAGCTCCGTTAATAACATGCAGGTTTGTAGCGATATATCCATTTGTAGAAACAGCAAAACCTGTACCTCCAAAATTACCAGGATTAGATTGTTTGCTTGATGGTATATTATTAGTGCTTATTTTTCTAATTAAATTATTTTGCGTTTTTACTGCATTAGTAACTTGCTTACTTAACTGTACGTACTTATCAGCCTGCTGGCTATTATGTTGTATAGAATATATAGATAAAAAAGAAAACACGATAAACGAAGCAGCAACCGCAATTGCCGACCTATGTTTGCGCCATAATTGAACAATGCGAGATGGATGAGGAGCAAGTTCTGAAGCCAGAGTTTCAACGTCTATTTCTGCATGAATATTATCAAGTTGCTCTTTTAAAAGCATTTGCTGAGCATATTCTTCCATAGTGTGCAGAAAAACCTTATGAGAAACAACTTTATGATCTACAGTTGCATCGTTACGACGCAATTGTTCAAAAGCCTCTGTTTCTTGCGGGTTAAGCTTACCTAAAAGATAATCTTCAATAATTGCATCTAACTCTAAATCGTTTCTCATTTCAATTATTATTGTTGAAAAAATATTTTCTTTAACCTTTGCAGGCACTTGTATTTTTGTGTTTTTGCATTATCGGTATTGGTATAACCAAACTTTTCGCAAATATCCTGCATGGATAAACTATTAATATAAAAATCTTGAATAATGGTTTTGCAAGGCTCACCCAAGTGCTCTAACGCAGATTGCATTTTTACAAAAGCAGCATCTTTTTCCTCATGATGCTCCACATCCTCTTCCACAATAAGCACATCTTCGTAATCTGTTATATTTCCTGTTTTCTTACTATTTTGAGTTAATTTCTTTAACCAAATTCGCCTACAAACTGAATATATATACGTTTTTAACTTACTGCTTAATTCAAAATTTCCTTCCTTAATTTTATTATATAAAATAATTATAGCTTCCTGATAAACATCTTTCGCATCGTCTTCATCGCCATTATTATTGAGGATAAATTGCAAAACCATTGCAAAATATGCCTTATATAACTTATTAAGTGTATCGCTTGAGTTATTTAGAATACCTAAAACAACCTCTCTATCTGTTGGAACTGAACTCTTTAAACCGTTATTCACCAATTAATACGTTTTTCTGTAAATAGTAACCCAATATTAGATAAAAAAAATATTTATAGCTACAAACAAATGTTTAATACTATCCACATTAAAACGGTAACCCAAAACGGGTGAGAAAATATTTTTATTTTTTTAAAAATAATCGGGTTACCTTTTTACCTTTGCGGCATTAATAGTAAATTAATTAATACTTAAAAAAATTCAAAAATGAAAAATGCATTCAAATTAGGCTTTTTAGCTTTAGCTTTATCTTTATCAGTTGTTGCTTGTAACTCAGAAAAAAAAGCTGAAGGTGCTGATTCTACAGCTGTTGATACTACAGTAGCTGCTACTGCTGATTCAGCTTCTGCAACTATCGATTCTGCTTCTGCTAAAATTGATTCTGCTTCTGCTAAAGTTGATTCTGCTGCTAAAGCTCACTAGTCAATATTTTTAGACACATTAATTGGCTTTTGGGTTTTCTCAAAAGCCTTTTTTATTTTTACAGTTTTTTAAATCGTCAATTAAAAGAATTTCTGTTATGAAAAATGTAATCAAATTAACTTTTTTAGCTTTGTCAGTATCTTTATCGGTCATAGCCTGCAGTTCTGATAAAAAATCGGAGGATATTGATACTACTTTAGTCGACTCATCTACAATAGTTCCGGCAACTACTAAGGTTGATACAACTACTATTGACACATTAAAAAAAGATACTTCTACAAAGGTTTTAAAATAATTTTAAAAAAAATAAAAATAACTGGGTTACCTTTTTAATTTAATGGTATTAACAGGTAATTAATTAATTAAAAAACCCAAAAACAAATTCAAAAATGAAAAATGCATTCAAATTAGGCTTTTTAGCTTTAGCTTTATCTTTATCAGTTGTTGCTTGTTCAGAGAAAAAAGCTGAAGGTGCTGATTCTACAGCTGTTGATACTACAGTAGCTGCTACTGCTGATTCAGCTTCTGCAACTATCGATTCTGCAACAAAAACTATCGATTCTGCTGCTGCTAAAGTTGATTCTGCTGCTAAAGCTCACTAGTCAATATTAAAATTTTTAAAAGGCTTTGAAATTATTTCAAGGCCTTTTTTGTTTTCACACAATTCTTTGCTTAACAAAGACCTTAAAATCCATCAATTGTAGTAAATTTGCGGCAAAAATATATTCCGCATAATGAATTTAACCTCACTACAAGCTATTTCACCTGTTGATGGTCGTTACAGAAAAACAACCGAAAATTTAGCCGCTTATTTTTCAGAAGAAGCTTTAATAAAATATCGTGTTTTTGTCGAAATCGAATACTTCATCGCACTTTGCGAAATTAACTTGCCAGGATTAGAAAAGTTTGATAGAAATCTTTATTGGGAATTACGTAAAATCCATGAAAATTTTTCAGAAACTGATGCCCTGGAAATCAAAGAAACTGAAAAAGTAACTAACCACGACGTTAAGGCTGTAGAATACTTCATCAAAAATAAATTTGATGCTCTATCACTTCAAGATTACAAAGAGTTTATTCACTTCGGACTAACATCTCAGGATATTAACAATACAGCTATTCCTTATTCTATTAAGTTAGCGCTTAACGAAAGCTATTATCCTGCTATTTCTTCTTTGATTGAGAAAATTAATTCGTTAGCTACAGAATGGAAGGACATTCCAATGTTAGCACACACTCACGGGCAACCAGCCTCCCCTACTAAATTAGGTAAGGAGTTTTTAGTTTTCGCTGAACGTTTAAGCATTCAGGTTGAAGCATTAAAAGCAATTCCAAATAGTGCAAAATTTGGTGGTGCGACTGGTAATTTCAATGCACATCATATTGCTTATCCACAAGTTAATTGGGTAGATTTTTCTAATGAATTTGTGAATAAGACTTTAGGATTAACACGTGCACAACATACTACGCAAATAGAACATTACGACCAATTTGCAGCGCAATGCGATGCTTTAAAACGTATAAATAACATCATTATCGATTTAGATAGAGATATCTGGACCTATATTTCTAAAAATTACTTTAAGCAAAAAATTAAGGCTGGAGAAATTGGCTCATCGGCAATGCCACATAAAGTTAATCCAATCGATTTTGAAAATGCGGAAGGAAATGCAGGAATTGCAAATGCTTTATTCGAATTTTTTGCAGCAAAACTACCTATTTCTCGTTTACAAAGAGATTTAACTGATTCTACAGTTTTAAGAAATGTTGGTGTCCCGTTCGGGCATACTTTAATCGCAATCAATTCTACTTTACGCGGTTTAAATAAAATTTTATTAAACGAAGCAGCGCTTCATGCAGATTTGGATGATAATTGGGCAGTTGTTGCAGAAGCAATACAAACTGTACTGCGGAGAGAAAATTTTCCAAATCCTTATGAAGCTTTAAAAGAATTAACCCGTACCAATTCGAAAATTAACGCGACTAGTATTGCAGAATTTATTGAAGGCTTAGCTGTTTCTGAAAATGTAAAAGTACAATTGAGGACAATTACGCCATTTAATTATACCGGCGTTTTTTAATGAAATTAAATTGACGCTAAACAGACAGCGTAAGAAACCTTTATTAATCAGTATTTGTTAATTTTGTTTATTCAAATAGATTAAGACATGACCATTAACGTATATACAGAACAAACTCCAAATCCAGCTACCATGAAATTTATGGTTAATAAGCTGTTAATTAATGGAAGTGAAGATTTTGCCACTAAAGAAAGTGCAGAACATTCTCCTTTTGCTAAAGAGTTATTCAAATTTAACTTTGTTTCTGGTGTATTTTTCGCCAGTAACTTTGTAACCATAACTAAAACAGATGATGCAGAATGGGCTGATATTGAAGCCATTTTAAAAGAATTTGTTAAAGGTGCGGTAGAATCAGAATTAAAAATTAAAGAAGCAACAGCAGAAGAAGCTCCAGCTTTCGAAGGTTCTGAAACTGAAATTAAAATTCAACAGATATTGCATGATTACGTTCGCCCGGCAGTTGAGCAGGATGGTGGTGCTATTACTTACAAATCTTTTGATGAAGGTGTTGTAACAGTAGAACTTCGTGGCTCGTGCAGCGGCTGTCCTTCTTCTACAATTACCTTAAAATCGGGTATTCAGAATTTATTACAAAGAATGGTTCCTGAAGTTACTGATGTAGTTTCAGAAGCATTATAATTGCGCATTTTTCATACCAAATAAAAAATGGCTCACTGATTGGTGAGCCATTTTTGTTTATGCCGATAAGTTTTATTATTATCAATATCCCTTAAACCAAGTCTGCAAGAGTATGCCTTTAAGCAAAATGCCTTTTAATTGCTTCAAGCATTTCGCCAGTTAGTTTTCCATTGGTAGCCAAAATTTCTCGCTTGGTAAAATATTCGTTTCCGCCAGAAAAGTCAAAAACTTCACCACCAGCCTGCTGAACAATAAAGCAACCAGCAGCAAAATCCCATTGCTGTAAGTTATATTCAAAAAAAGCATCGAAACGACCGCAAGCAGTATAAACTAAATCAATAGCTGCTGCACCAATTCGGCGAACACCATGACTTTTCTGCATCATCTCTTCCAATAGCTTTAAATACTGAGGCTGTTTATCGAATTGATAATACGGAAAACCTGTTGCCAGTAAGCTTGATTGTATATCGGGGTTTGTAGAAACTTTAATTTCTTTTTTATTCATAAAAGCAGCGCCTCCTTTGTAAGAATAAAACATTTCGCCGCGATTTAACTCATAAACCACTCCAATAACAGGCAAACCATCCTCGTAAAGGGCAACACTAATCCCATAAGCAGGAATGCCGTGAATAAAGTTTGTTGTACCATCTAAAGGGTCGATAATCCAGGTATATATTTTCCCTACACGGCTAATCGTTTTTTCTTCGGTAATAAAGCCTGCATCAGGAATTAGTTTTTCTAAGTTTTGAACGAGTTTCTGTTCAGCAGTTTTATCTACATAAGAAACCATATCGTTTAAACCTTTGTATTCAATTTTATTTGCATCGAATTGCATAGCTTCTTTACGGATAAAATTTCCGGTAAGCCTTACAATTGAAATAACTTTATTGCATAATATTTCGTAATTCATGATTGTTTAACAACAAACAGATATGGTTGTTGACATTTTAAATGAACTTATTTGACAAATTAAGCGAGTTTATTCTTATTCCTTAAAGCATAAACACTTAATGCAATGCCGCCAACAACAAGGAAAGTTGAAATCATTTCAGCCTGTGTAAATGATAAACCAAAAACATGGTACTTTGAGTTTACACGAATTAATTCTATGCAGAAACGCTCTACGCCGTTTAATATCATATAAATACCAAACATCAATCCTGGCGCTTTAATTTTATCTCTTATTTTCCAAAGGAAGGCGAACAGAATCAAGCAAACAATTACTTCGTAAATTGGCGTTGGATAAACACCTTGAGCCAATTCGTTACAGAATTTGCCTGCACCACAACCCGGAATTGGGATGCCCTCGCCTACTACATTATTTGGATATTTGTAAGACCAAAGCCAATCTGGCAACCATGAAAATGGTTTAGGATTAGGATTTACAATTCCCCAATCGCCATCTCCAGATAAATGACAACCAATACGCCCAACAGCGTAAGCTAACATCATTCCCGGACCACCAACATCTAACATATGTAACGGCTTAATTCCGTTTCGTTTTGCGATTATTAATACAGCTGCACCACCACAAATCAATCCACCATAGAAAGTTAAGCCACTAAAAGATAATAGTCTTTCAATTGGATGTTGAACAAAATCATCCCAATATTCTAAATTATCGAAAAATTTAGCACCCAAAAATCCCCAAACAGCCGCCCAAACAATTAAATTGCTCATTATTTGGTAAGGATGAACGGTTACCTGAGTTTCTTTCGGGCTTACTAGTTTATGCTTATCTTTCTCTTTATAATCCCAATAAGCAAATAAACAACCCAACAAAATACCACCAATAATATTTCCTTTTGTAGACATGAGTATGCTTTGCGCATCACTTACAAAAAGCCTGTAATTTAAGAGGGCATATATTAATTTATACCCAATTAAAAACCCAAAAAGTCCGTTTAATAATAGCTCGGAAGCAGTTGCTTGTTTACCAATTACTATTGTTTTTTTAAATGGATGAAGAATACCCAACGCCTCTTTACGCTTCATTTCTTGAGTAAATGCCCAATAACCAGCCACAAAGGCAAGTGCGACAAAAACACCGAATGTATTAAATGGAAGTGGTAAATTAATACCAAAAAGATATTCTAAAAAGTGTGAAACGGTAGGAAACATATAAATAATTTGATGCGAAGATAGGAAAGAAAGCTGAAAGACTAAAGCTCAATGACTAAAGCAAAAAGAAGAATTATTGAACTCAAAAAAATCTGATAAAAATCACTCCAAAATACTTTGTTATAACAACATTTCAATAGTTGAATTGGTTATCAGATATTAATGATGTGCATAACTGGTTTCTAATTCTGCTACTTCAACTTCTCCATCGGCAGTCAACTCTAAAAGCTTAATTGCTTTAAGTTCGTTTACCATAATTGGATCATACTTAGCACGAACTTTCACATAGTTTTTAGTAAAACCATGCATATAACCCATTTTTTGGTCGGCTTCGAAAAGCACCTCGGCTTCGCTGCCAATTTGAGATTGATAAAAAGCCCTGCGTTTTTTATCAGATAAAATATGAAGCATTTTACTTCTTTCGTTACGCTCGCTGCCAGCAACAACGCCTTTCATTTCAGCGGCGGCAGTTAATTCACGCTCAGAATAGGTAAATACATGCAGATAAGAAATATCAAGCTGATTTAGGAATTGGTAAGTATCTAAGAAATCTTCTTTTGTTTCGCCCGGAAAACCAACAATAACATCGACACCAATACAGCAATTTGGCATTACTTCTTTAATTTTAGCAACACGCTCAACATATAAATCTCTGCGGTAACGACGACGCATTAAACCTAAAATCTTATCGGAACCGGATTGTAATGGAATATGAAAATGTGGTACAAATCTTTTAGATTTTGAAACGAACTCTATGATTTCGTTGCTCAAAAGATTAGGTTCGATAGAAGAGATACGTATTCTTTCAATTCCTTCAACTTCATCGAGCGCTTTAACTAAATCGAAAAATTTATCTTCACGCTCTCCATTGCGAATACCAAAATCGCCGAGGTTAACCCCAGTTAGTACAATTTCTTTTACACCACCTTCTGCAATCATTTTAGCACGATTAACTACGTTTTCAATCGTATCGCTACGACTTGCACCACGGGCTAATGGAATGGTACAATATGTACAAGGGTAATCGCAACCATCCTGAACTTTTAAGAAAGTACGGGTTCTATCACCGATTGAATAAGAAGCAATAAAATTATGGTTAACCTTTTCTATATTCTGCTGATGGACAATAGCTTTAGGATTTTTAGTTAAATCAGAAATATATTCAACAATTCTAAATTTTTCTGCAGCACCTAAAACCATATCTACACCTTCTATTTCGGCAATTTCTTGTGGTTTTAACTGCGCGTAACAGCCAACAATTGTAACATAAGCATTTGGAGAATGCTTTAAAGCTTCTTTAACAACTTTACGGCATTTTTTATCGGCATGGTCGGTTACAGAGCAAGTATTAATAACATATACATCTGCAGCATCCTGAAATTCTACAACAGCATAACCTGCATCGGTAAATAAACGACCAATAGTAGAGGTTTCAGAGAAATTTAATTTACAACCAAGTGTATAAAACGCGACCTTTTTCATTAGGCTGCAAAGATACAATTTTGAATCTAGATTGTTGATTTACGATTTTAGATTACGGAATCCTTACAGTAAGTTAACAAATTGAGAATTTAATTTTCATTCCAACGATAACTGTCCTGCTCAAAACCAGCTAAATCTAATACCCTGCTAACAACAGTTTTCGCAACTTCTTCTATTGATTTCGGTAAACTATAAAAGGATGGATTTGCTGGGCAAATTATTCCGCCAGCTTCTGTTACCGTTTTCATATTATTGATGTGTATTAAACTAAAAGGTGTATCGCGAACAACAGCAATGAGCTTTCTACGTTCTTTTAAAACAACATCGGCCGCTCTAGAAATCAAATCATTCGAAATTCCGTGTGCAATTCTACCTAAAGTACCCATAGAGCAAGGAACAATAACCATTGTATCATATTTTGCTGAACCAGAAGCAAATGGTGCATTAAAATCATTTTTACTATAAAAAGTAAAGTCTTTATAATCGTTATAAATCTGATTACCTAATTCGAACTGCCAAACTTCTTTAGCATTATCGCTCATAACAACTCCAACCGCCTCTATTTGATTACTAAGCTTAATTAATTCATCGAATAAAACCTTTGCATATACAGAACCGCTAGCTCCTGTTACAGCAATAATTACTTTTTTCTTAATCATGAGAAACAAAAATAAGGTTTATTGAGCAGACATAATAAAAAAGGGCCAGAACAAAGTTCTGACCCTACATCTACCTATGAAAAACATACCCTCGAAAGGGTAAGAACAAATATATATATTTTTTTAAAAAAAGATAATTGTTATCTGTTAAATCTGACAAAAGACACACTTATTTCTGTTAATATTACGCAAAACACTGTATTACAAAGCAATACGATAAATAAAATTTAAAACTTTTAAGTCAAAAATTAGTTTACTTACACTAAGCGTATTAAATATGTAACTAGAAGTATTTCTACCAGTCTGCGTAGAAATACTTCTAAAAACATTAGTTGTTGTAAAATCAACATAATTGCTCAATCATTTCATCTTTTTAGTGCATTTAACCAGACTTAAAAAAACATCATTCAATTAAGAAACTGTTTAAATTTTAATTACTTTATGGAACGTGGAGACACGTTCCACTGCAATAACCAAGGTGCGTGTCCCCACGCACCTTTATAAAATCCATAAATCATTTTTAAACAGTTTCTAAATATTTATAATTATTGCTTTGGAGTTGCAGCTTGTTCTGGCGCCTTTCCAATCAATTCCATAAACTGGTCTAATTTTGGCGTTATGATAATTTGTGTCCTTCTATTTTTTGTTTTTCCAGCGGGTGTACTATTATCAGCTACTGGATTGAACTCTCCTCGCCCGCCTGCAGTTAATCTTTTTGGATCAACATCGTATTTTGCCTGCAACACCTGAACAACTGAAGACGCTCTTAAAGCACTTAAATCCCAATTATTTCTAATATTAGTTTGTACAATAGGCACATTATCTGTGTTACCTTCTATAAGTACATCGTAAGTGTTGTAATCTTTGATAATCTTTGCAATTTTGCTTAGCGTTTCACTTGCCTTATCTGATACTTCATAGCTACCAGATTTATAAAGCATATTATCTGCTAACGAAATATATACAACTCCTTTAAGTACCTGAACATCAACATCGCCTAATTCTTCGCGACTTAAAGAACGGGTTAAATTATTAGTTAACACCATATTAAGCGAATCACTTTTATTTTTGGCATTGATTAATTGTTTTATGTATTTATTCGAACTATTAATTTCATCGACAAGCTTAGAAATATTAACATTTCCTTGATTACTTGAACTTAAGCATTTATTTAATGCATCTTGTAATGCTGCAGTATTTGCTTTTTCAGAAGCAATTTGCTCCTCTAAACTCTTAACTCTGCTATTTGCACCTGTAAGCTCTCTTTGGCTATCCTGATACTTATTACTAAGCTCTTGGTTTCGCTCTCTTAGTTTATCAAAAGTAGACTGTAATTCGGTGTATTTTTTATTACTGACACACCCTGATATCATTACGATAGTCAAGAGCATCAAAGGGATTGATTTGTAAAGTTTCATAACTTTTTATTTATTTTAAGATTATAAATTTTGCCTAATCATTCACAACAACCGATCCCTTTTAAAGTTTTAGTATAAAATTTAAGTTTTATTAACTTATAATCAACCATTTAGTTAAAAAACATTACTTACTCCTTATAATGCTTAAAATGTTGTCCCATACTACTACAATGAATTGATTTCATTAGTAATATGTGATAAAATAAAACAATTAAGTTGTTTTATAAGCTTGATATATCTCTCTAAAAAAATTAACTTGCAGAATTTTAACACCTAAAACAATTTACCTCTAATGACGAAGCTTTTTGTCGGTGGGCTTAGGCCCGACGTAAGCGAAATGGACTTAGCCATGCTTATAGGATTATACTGCACCATTGAAACTATTAAAGTTGTTCGTGATAGAGTTACGCATAAATGCAAGGGATATGCATTCGTGGAAATGTTAAAGGTTGATGACGCACAAAAAGTTATCTCGAATCTTAATGGAGAATCATTCAAGGGTAATGTTTTAAGCATTAAAATATCAGAAGAAGAACCTCCTAAAAAACCTAAGTTTCAAAAATTTGCTGTAAAGAGACCATCTAAGTAATTTTACATCTCTCGAAATCCGAAACACATTAAAAGTATCCGAAAAACGATATTTTTAGATTATTACAGTTTAAATAAGCGAAAAATTGTTATTTGATTTTTTTTTAATCTACTCTTAAATAGAATTAAAAATACTTTTGATGTTTGAAATTAAATACTTAAACTTACAATTCATTAATTATTGTTGAGAGACTCTGATTAATTGTTTGTTAAATGCAGGATATTAATTTATCCTGCATTTTTTACTCCAAGTTGATTTATTTCAACTATCGTTTTACGCAAAGCCAAACAATCTTTTATTTAGCTGATAAACAAATTATTAGACGCATTAAGGTAAATTTAATGTGACTCATTCTTAAAGTTTTTTAGTTTTAGCTAAATTGATAACTCTTTTCGTTTCAGATATTCCTAATTGATATGTATTTAAGGTTAATAATTTTATTTTTCTTACTCCAATTGGGAAATCTTTTCGCTCAGCAAATTCAAATTAGTAGCGACTTAATAGAAGATAAGTTAAAGCAATATCAAAGAGCAAACCGCTCATTACCACTATTTCTTCATATTGATAAAACTGTTTACACTAATAATGAATCAATATGGTTTAGTGCCTACTTATTAAATTTTGGTTCAGATACGGTTGAACACAATGTTTTATCAATTGCGCTGGCAGATATGGTTACTAAAAAAGTTATTTTAACAGAAAAATATAAAATGCGAAATGCATTAAGCTTTGGCGCATTAACATTACCAGATACCATTCCTTCAGGAAATTACCAATTGATTGCTTTTACGAACTTAATTGATGCGAATAAAATCCCAGTTGCCAAATTTTCTACTAACATTTCCATTAAAAGCATTACTCGGCAAGATTTCACTTCAGCTATATATCTCATAGATTCAACAGCAAAAAATGGATTATTAAGGGCAAAAATTGCGGTAAATTTTAAAGAAGAGCCTAAATCTAAAATAACTCCAGTTGTTGAATATACTTATGGTAAAAAAACTTTGCAAGCAATAACACAAAACAAACACGATTTTTTTCTTTCAATTCCAGAAGTCAATCTTTTTAATAGCAATCCGGTTCTACAGGCAAAGATTAAGTTAAATAAACAAATTCAATATCTAACAATTAATCTTCCGAGAGTGCAAAAAAAAGAAATCACTGTTCGTTTCTTTCCCGAGGGAGGAAATTTATCATACGATTTACCAAATGTGATTGCTTGGGAAGCTCAAATAGATAATCAAATTCCGATAGCAGTTAAAGCTATTTTATATCAGAATGAGAAACCGATTGACACTGTAGAAACCAACAGCTATGGTGCTGGGAAATTTAAATTGAAACCGACGCAGAACAGCATTTACACATTAAAAACTATCCCTGGTAATTATATCAAGTCCGATAGCACATATCATTTACCAAAACCTATCGAAAGTACCCTAGTTTTGAATTTACCAAACGCCATAACAGATGATACTTTACAGGTAAACTTATTTACAAAAACAAAAAAAAGTGTTCAAATTTTGATAAAAAACAGAGATGGTATTTATGCAAATTTCCAGGCTAAAACCACTGCATTAGGAAATTCTTTAAAAATTCCTCTTTTTCAGTTACCTAAAGGAATTTGTACTATCACAGTTTTCGATAGCGGCAAACCTATTGCCGAAAGATTATTCTTTGCTCGGTACAACGATAGGCTTGATGTTAAAGTTGAAGTTAATAAGCTAAGTTATACTAAAAAAGACAGTGTAAATGTTAAAATCCGTTTAACTGACAAATATGGAAAACCTGCTACAGGTTTATTTTCTGCCGCTGTAATACAACAAAACAGGTTAAATAGCAGCTTCGCAGATATTGAAAACTATGTTTACCTACAACATGATTTAGGCAATTTACCAAAAGACCCATCTGGTAAAGATTTTTTAAATCCGGAATACTTAGAATATATGCTATTAATTAAGGGCTGGAGAAAATATACTTGGCAAGATATTATCGATAATAAAACAGACACCTTGAAAAATTATCTTACACCTCAAATAACGGGAGTTGTAAAATATGGGAATGGTAAGTCTGTTAAAGAACCTATTCAGTTAATTGCATTGGGTGCTAAAAACACAGGCTTAATTACTACAGATAATAACGGAGCTTTCACATTGCAAAATGAACACTTATTTGCTTATGAAGGCAAAATGATAACACTAATGGTAAGTGGAAAAAACAACATTAATTACAAAATTGACGTTGAAGATCCATTTCTTACAATTGGGAATAACCTCTCAGAAAACAGCAAAAATTATATTCCTACAAAAAGCATTACAAATAGCTCGACTAGTAGTGATATGATGTTAAAAGGCTTGGAAAATAATTATAACCTACAGGAAGTAACTATAAAAGCAAAAAATACAGATGGTTCTATGTTTGCATTTAAAGGAGAACCTGGCACCAATGACTGTGGAGATTTTGTTGATGAAGCCGGCCACTTTAATTACGAAAAAGCGACCAAAAGATTTAAGCCAAAGCCCAATACACTGTATGTGATTAGAACCGATTTAAATGATTCCTGGTTTACGGTAAAACCATACTATTACATTGGTTGTCCGGAACACGAGAAGACAGTTTTAAAAATTGGAGGAATTTATGGAGAAAGAATATTTTATGGTGTTAGCAATCAAACAGAAGAAATTCAATATTTATCTACACTTTTTTGGAAGCCAGGGATTATAACTGATAAAAATGGAAATGCAGAATTAAATTTTAAAACAAGCGATATTGCCGATAATTTTAAAATCATAATCCAAGGTATTACTGAAAATAACGTGTTTTCTGGCATAAGAAGTTTCATAGTTAAATAAAGCTTCCTATTCATATTTATTTGCTTAAAGAAGAATACCAGTTTATTGGATGTGAACGAAGATTCATACCATCACTTTCGATGTGATAAAGAATAATTGGTATGGTAAAATCAACAAGTTTTTCTACTTTCCGCGATAAGCTTCCAAGAAAATCTATGCTAGAAATACCTTCTTTTAGATGAACGTAAATAACTGTTGCAGTTTTAAATTCAAATCTTTCGATTTTCCCTGGCCACTCAGATTTAATTTTGTTCAAGAAGGCCGTAATTTTCTTTTCGTCTTTCGAGTTCTTCATAAGCTTTAGGTTTTGTAATGCTTTAAATTAATAAAATATTTTACTCATTCACAAGCTGTAACAGATAGAATACAAAAAAATTACATTGGTTGTTATTTACTTAATTTCTATCCATACTGGTCCATGGTCACTTGTTTTTTCCCAGCCTCGAACATTTCTATCCACTCCTGCAGCTACTAACCTATCTTGCAATAACGGACTTAATAAAAAATGATCAATTCGCAAACCTGCATCTCTTCCATACGCATTGCGGAAGTAGTCCCAAAAAGTGTAAATCGTTTCCGTTGGATAAAGTTTTCTTATTGCATCTGTCCAACCTTGAGCGACCAAATTATGGTAAGCCGCTCTAACTTCTGGACGAAAAAGTGCATCATCATCCCAACGTTCAGGCTTGTAAGCATCTAATTCTGTCGGAATAACATTATAATCACCACAAATTACAACTGGTAAATTACGTTCTAAAAGAGTTGCAGCATGTGCAGTTAAGCGCTCAAACCAGGCAAGTTTATAGTCTAATTTTGGGCCTGGAGCCGGGTTACCATTTGGCAAATACAAACAAGCAACAACTACACCATCAATTATAGCTTCAATGTAACGACTTTGTAAATCTTCATCATCGCCAGCTAAACCTCTTCTTAATTCCTTTATCTCTTTATTCTTTGCAAGAATTGCGACCCCATTCCAGCTTTTTTGACCATGCCAAATTGCATTATAACCAGCGGCATTAATTGCCTCAATCGGAAACTTTTCATTTGGTGCTTTAAGCTCTTGTAAGCAGGCAATATCGGGTTGTGTTTCTTCTAACCAGCGTAACAATACCGGAAGACGACCATTAACACCGTTTACATTATACGTTGCAATTTTCATTGATATTAATTTTAAGATTCAATTACAATAATGATAAAAAATCGTAATAAAAAGTAAAGAAATAAAAGCTGATTTTTTTAACAATGTAGCGTTACTTCTTCACCAATCGTTTAAATAAAAAAATTGAAATGAATATGAAAAACAAAACCATAGTTGTACTTCAGGCAATTGTTTGTGTACTAATTATTGCTACAATTTTTCATGCCTTTAAAAATTAAGAGCCTGTATCACAATAAAAAATTCAGCTTTTGTAAAAGAATTTAATTTGGCGATATCTTCATGCTGAGCTTGGCTGGGCATCTTAATGCTTCAAAAGGCTTTTATTTCATAACCTTTATATCGCTTTACGATAGGTTTTCACGGGAAAGACGACCGCTCAAAATGTTATTGTGCTAACATTACTTCAAAAAATCAATTTTGATACAGACCCTTCATTTTAACTTCCAGATTTACTACCGCTACTCTTCACATCATCATTACTAATGCTCCGTTGACTCTTTTTGATAGCGTCTTTCAGTTTTCCAAATTTCCAGTTTAGGCTTACATTAATAGAACGATTATAGTTTTGACCGCGATAGGTTTGCATAAAATTAGTTCCTTGGGTAAATGTTTCGTAGTACCTGTATTTAGCAAATGGATTATTTATACCTGCAGAAAAAGTTAGTTTATCTTTAATAATCTCTTTGCTTCCGCTGAACGACATGTAGTAATACTCTCCAGATGTTCCTTGCAATAGTACATCGGGAGCACTGTAATTAAAGCTTGCATTAACCCTCCATTGGCGTTCGAATTTGTAGCCTGTATTTGCATAAAAATAACCAGTCATCCCATCATTTTTAGTTAAAACACCGTTAATTGCTCCTTCCAGCCATTTGTAACCAATGTTTCCACTTAAACTTAAATTCCATTTTGGTGTTAATGGGTAGTTTACGTTTAGGTTTGTTGTTAATGTTTTGTCTTTACCAATATTGGCGAAGGTGCTTCTCGTAATTTTATCTACATCGCTATAAACTGAGATATTTTGAATCGTATTATTGGCGAAATTATAACTTACACCAACGTTAACTGACCCTTTTTTAAACTTGCTGTACGTTAACTCGAAATTATTACTTAAAACTGCTTCCAAATCAGGATTCCCTGTCGATTCATAGTTTGGTACAGACCTATCTACAAATGGATTTAGATTATCAATCCCCGGTCTTTCAATACGCTGAGTGTACCCAAAGTTTAGATTGCTTTGATCTTTAAATTTCCGATTAACTGAAAATGAAGGAATGATATTAAAATAATCGCTGTTTACATTTGATGCATTGCTAATAAAATCAGCTTTAACAAATGTTTCTTCAATTCTAACACCAGCCTTAAATCCCCAATTTGTTAAATTGTAAGAATACGAATTGTAAGCGCCAATAACATCCTGATTATTATTGAAAATATTTGTTCTTGCAGGGTCGATTTCATAATTACCCGTTGCATTATTTAAGCCGAGATATTCGAAATTACTGTTATTATCTCTCAGAATACCTTTAATACCGCCTTCTATGTTTAACTTTTTAACTGGATGAACATAATCTAGCTGAATAGTTTGCTCTCTTGAACGGCTATCATTTTGCTGAATATAATTTGGATCGTTATAATTTTGACGATTACTAAAAGTTAAATCGTTTTTCTGCGGATTATTACCATTACTATACTTGTAAGAAAAAGTTAACAATCGTTCTTTATTGCTTTTAAAACCTAATTGGTAATTCAATGTCATATCCAAGCCACCCCAATCGAAACGATTCTGGCTTAACAAATCGTAAGTAGTAACCTGAGCTGGACTAGTTAACCGGAATATCTGTGTGTTGTTCGATTTATTATAGCCCCCATAAGGATTAACTTCAGCAGTAATCAGGTTTAAAGTATCAATTTCAAAACTTAATTCAGCACCTCCATAACGGTAATTATTATCGAATTTTCGTCGACCAATATTTAACAATTCAGAAGGATTTGTACCAGTTGTTAATCTGGAGTTGATAATTTCTGTTTCAGGAGAGCTATAAAAACCTGTCCCGCCGTAAGCGGTAACTCCAAATTTGCCTTGTTTTACCGTTACAAAACCGCCGATACCTGGTCCACCAACCGGAAATTGGTGACGAAGATTTAAGCTTCCGTTGTAACCATTATCTATTTTTTTATTGGTGATGATATTTATAATGCCCGAAAGCCCCTCACTATCATATTTAGCTGGTGGCGTTGTAATTACTTCAATTTTCTGAATTGATGAAGCGGGCATACTTCTTAAAACATCTTTCGGACTTCTGGCTACCATGCTCGATGGTTTTCCGTTAATTAAGATTTTATAATTACCACTACCTTTTAATTTGATGTTATCATCTGCATCAAGAGAAAGCAGCGGAACTTTGCGCATCATATCTAATGCGGTTAAAACCTTACTTTCGGGGTCAGCCTGAATATCATAACTAATCCTATCCACTTCTTGCTTAATAATTGGGCGTAGAGCAGTTACAGAAACATCTGATAAATTATTAGTTTGAGAAGCAAGCAAGAGTTTACCAGCATCAAAATTAGTAGTCCCAGCTTTAAGTTCGGCCGGAACCGTTTTTGTACCATAACCAACAGCAATTGCTGTTAAGGTGTAACTGCCAAAAGGAATTTTTTCGAAAACAAATTGCCCGTTTTCTGGTGTAACTGTAGTTTTAAAAACTGTGCCATCTTTTTTAATGGCAATAGTTATAAATTCTATAGGTTTTTTAGATGCAGAATCAACAACACTTCCTTTAATAGTTCCAGAAGGCTCCTGAGCTAATGAAATAAAGGGAAATAAAATTAATAATAATAAAATGGAGAAGGTTTGGCAGATATTTTTTCTCATAAAACTTAAAGGATTAGCAGATAATTAGTTTGTTGTCATAATGGTGCAATTAGCTCGCACTTTCATAAGACGAAAAACTATAAAATTAGTTGCATGACAAAATCAACATTCTGCAGAAAAATCATATCTACTTGATTACCAATTGACAACAACAAGTAACAAAACCAAGACAAACAAAATAATACAGTTTGATGATGAAATAGATATCATTTATGCAATCTAAATATCTGGTATGTCCATTAATAGGGATTAAAAATAGTTATCGAAAATATAACCTTAGTCAATCAGGAAAGTGATAATCATCACTTTTTTAAGCATTCAACTTGCGTTAATTTGCTTTTAAAACACATCATGCCACATACTTTTCATATACCGGTTTTAGGCCTCGCCTATTCAATTGATACACCTTTAAAAGTTGCCAAGTTTGGAATTTCGTCTGTTGTTTCTATTGTTGATGATGAACTTTGCGAGCGAATGCGTAAATATCATTCAGATTTAAACAATGAGCCCTATGTTACAATCCATAAATCTGAAACCGATAGTAGAGCCCGAAGAATAACGGCATACCTAAATCTTTTAAAAAAATTGGTTGATAATCAAATAGAATCAATTAAAAAACAAACATTTGATAAAGGAACAGAATTATGCAGTTACTTTGAATTTCTTGATGAAAATAGTATCCAAAAGAAATTCTATAATGTTATGCTTAACCTTCCATTCGGGAGAAAAAGAGATGCGTTAGAAAATCAGCTAAGAAATGAAGTGAAAGCTGGCAGTATCGACGTAAATATTATGGCAAAAGTAGATAAGGTAAATTTTGCTGATAGTCTTAATTTAGGAAACGAAAATACAGATGCACTTGCTACACTAAGAGGGTTTGCTAATAGCGAACTACAATCTTCGGTTGTTATTTCTGCAGGATTGAACCCACGATTATATAGCTATATTGAAGATTTTGCAGATTTCTATCCAGATGCAGAATCTAATTTTTCGAAAAAAATAATATTAAAAGTTAGTGACTACCGTTCGGCATTAATACAAGCGAAAATGCTGGCAAAAAAAGGTTTATGGGTTTCTGAATTCAGAATTGAATCTGGCCTAAATTGCGGCGGACATGCTTTTGCAACTGAAGGCTTCTTACTGGGACCTATTTTGCAAGAATTTAAAGAGAACAGAGCAATATTAATGGAAGAGCTTTGGGCAATTTACTTATCTGCCCTGAATCAGAAAAATATAGACATTATAACCAAGCCAACGCAAAAAATTACTGCACAAGGTGGAATTGGAACTTCAGATGAGCATAATTATTTAATGCAAACTTATGGCCTTGATGCTGCTGGTTGGGGAAGTCCGTTTTTGTTGGTTGAAGAAGCCACAAATGTTGATGAAGAAACTTTAACTAATTTAGCAGAAGCTACTGAAAGCGATTTTTATTTAAGTAACTCTTCGCCATTAGGTATTCCTTTTAATAATTTTAAAAAGAGTACTGCAGAGAAAGAAAGGTTGCACCGCATTTCAAAAAACCGACCAGGAAGTCCGTGTACCAAAAAATACCTTTGCACCAATACCGAATTTACCGAACAACCAATCTGTACAGCTTCTAGACAATATCAAAACCTCAAGATTAAAGCTTTAAAAGCATCGGCTTTGGCAGAAAATGAATTAAAAAAGCAAATTGATTTAGTTACCGAAAAGGTTTGCCTTTGCGAAGGATTATGCAGTTCTATTTACATTAAAGATGAGATTTTAAAATCAAAGGAAAGTAGAGCAGTTAGTATTTGTCCTGGACCGAATCTGGCTTACTTCTCCAAAAAATATAGTCTAAAAGAAATGGTTGATCATATTTACGGCAAAACTAATTTGCTTGAAAATGTTAACCGACCAAACCTGTTTGTAAAGGAATTAAGACTTTATATTGATTATTTAAAAAAAGATATTCAAGGCTTTAATGATGAACTAAAAATTAACATAAACTGTATTAATCAAAAGAAAAAGAATTACTTAAATAAATTTCACAGTCAATTGATGAAAGGAATAGATTTTTATAGGGAAAGTATTCAAAAGGCTGATTGTGATTTAAAAATATGGAGCGAAGAACAGGTAAGACTTTTGGAAGAAACCGTATTTAGCATTAATGCGATAAACACACAATTGTTAATTTTGAGCCAGACAAAATAAAATTTTGATCTGAAATTCTACTCAAATGATTAATATTACGTGATTGGTTTATGGAAAGAGCAAAATTACTAAGTGCCATTATCGAAAACGCGATAGATGGTATAATCACGATTGATGACAGGGGCATTATAGAACATGTTAATCCCGCAGCATTAAAGCTTTTCGGTTTCAAAAGCAAAGAATTGGTTGGTAAAAATGTATCAGTTTTAATGCCTCAACCAGATAAAGAACGGCACGATGGATATATTAAAAATTATGACAACACCGGACATAAACGAATTATAGGCATTGGTCGTGAGGTTATCGGGCAAAGAAAAGATGGCTCTACTTTCCCTTTCCGCCTTGGCGTTAGCGAAGTTAAATTTAGTGATAGGAAGATTTATACCGGCTTTATTCATGATTTAAGTAAGCACAAGGAAGATGAAGCAAGAATTAAAAGCTATACAGAAGAGCTTGAAGATAAGATTAGAGATAGAACAAGGGACTTAGTGAAACTGGTTGCAGAATTAGAATCTGCAAAGGAACATGTAAATGAATTATTTATTAAGGAAAAAGAACTTAATCAACTTAAAACCAGATTTGTATCAATGGCATCTCATGAGTTTAGGACTCCACTAAGTTCTATACAATTATCCGCAACTTTAATTGATAAATATACGCCAAAACAAGACACCGAAAATATTGAAAAGCATACCGGCAAAATTAAGAATGCAGTTGGTAATTTAACTACAATCCTAAACGATTTTCTTTCTCTGGAGAAACTGGAAGCTGGAAAAGTAGAAGTTCATCCTACAGAGTTTAACATTATAAATTTCGCAGAAGAAATTGTCGAGGAAATGCAGCTTATCAGCAAGCAAGACCAACATATTATTTACGAGCATCAAGGTATTTCAGCCCAAGTTTACTTAGACTTAAACTTACTAAAGAACAGCATAATTAATCTGATTTCCAATGCTATAAAGTATTCCGGAGAAAACACAATGATTCAGTTTAATAGTATTTTAAAAGATGATGAATTGGTTATTGAAATAAAAGATAACGGTATTGGAATTCCAGAAACCGATTTAAATAACTTATTTGAACCTTTTTTTAGAGCGCACAATACAGGCAGTATTCCCGGAACCGGACTAGGCTTAAACATTGTTAAACGATATGTTGGCTTGATGAATGGTTTTGTTTCTTGCGAAAGCGAACAAAATATTGGCACCACTTTTCTTTTAAAATTTCCCTTTGCAAGTAACTAATCCCAATTCACACCAATGAAAAAGAAAATTCTAATTATAGAAGATAACGATGACATTCGCGAGAGTACTGCAGAAATTTTAACGCTTGCTGGTTATGAAACTTTTACAGCCAATAACGGTAAAATTGGAGTAGAAAAGGCAACAACACATCATCCAGATTTAATTCTTTGCGATATTATGATGCCTGAACTAGATGGTTATGGCGTACTTTATCTTTTGCACAAAAATCCTAGAACATCAACAATTCCATTCATTTTCATTACTGCAAAAAGCGAAAGAGCTGATATGCGTAAAGGAATGGAAATGGGTGCCGATGATTATTTAACAAAACCTTTTGATGATATAGAACTGCTTAATGCGATTGAAGGAAGACTTAGAAAGAGTAAAACAAGCGGTAACTTTACTGGAAATGATATCGATACAAAATCTTTATTTGCAGGGCTAGTAGAAAAAGGAAAAGGCAGAATTTTGGCAAACAAGCAAATTATTTATGTTGAGGAAGATGAGCCAACACATGTTTATTACATAAAACAAGGTCAGGTTAAAACCTACAAGCGGTTTAAGGATGGAAGAGAACTTTCTTCTGCACTTTACCAACCTGGCGATTTCTTTGGCTATGAAAGTCTTTTTACAGAATCTGATTATGAAGACAATGCCGCAACTCTTGCAGATTGCGAATTGATTTTAATTCCAAAAGCAGATTTTACGGATTACCTCTATCAACATCAACCATTATCTGCTGCATTTATCCGATTGTTATCTGGAAGCATCAGAGAGAAAGAAAATCAAATGTTACAACTCGCCTATTTTTCGGTTAGAAAACGTGTTGCTGATGCCTTGATTCAAGTTGCGGAGAAATTTGGTAACATCGAAAATGATTGTTCAACTATTAAAATCTCGAGAGATGATCTGGCCGCAATGGTGGGCACAGCAAGCGAAACAGTAAGTAGAATGCTCGCTGATTTTAAAGAAGAAAAATTAATAGAGAAAACTGGTAACGCAATTAAAATTTGCGCTATTTCTAAGCTGAAGAACGTAAAACAATAAACTTAAGTCTGTCAAAGTCCTTTTTATAATTAAACACAAAAACACAGTTCATCCTGAAGGTTAATTTATTTCATAAAAATCAATATAAATGATGTTATTGTAATAAAAATTAACCATTTAAGAGATGTTAGACCATTTAAACTTAGATTTTCTTAGATGCCTTAAAAGGTTTAAAAACATCAGTTTATAAAAAGTCAGTGGTAGTATGTCGACTACACTCAATATAAACTAAAACCGCCATTTCGACCTGGGTGGAAAATCTTTTAAGCTGTTAATCCAATTCATATATTTTCCATTTGCCAAGCTTCATTCAAAAAGACGGCCAATAACAAACCAGCACAATTCTGATGAGAATCACTTTTTCAGATGACTAAACTCACAGCCCACATAATCAACAAATTATAGTTTTGAGAACTAAAAATTTGTTTATGAAAGCGATTGCTTACAACATTAAGCCCGAAGAAAAAGAATATCTGGTACTAGCCAATCACAAAAAGCACGATATAACTATTATCGCAAATAGTCTTTCAGCTGAAACTATTGCTTTTGCTGCCGGAAAGGAAACCCTACTTGTTTTTAATAACGATATAGTTAATCAGGAGCTAATCGAAAAACTGAAAGAACTTGGTATAAAATACATTGCAACATCTTCTTTCGAAACCAATCATCTAGATTTAAAATCTGCTGCTACAGCCGGATTCAAAATTGCAAATGTTCCTTTTAAAAATGGGCAGAGTGCGTTAGACAGAATGCAGCAAGTGGTAAAAAATTTGGATAACTGGGCAGCGGGTAAGTGCGTTGGAAATGCTTGCTGTTGCCAAAACAACTGTTCTGTTACAAAAACATTAAATAAAGCCTAATGGACACTTTAGCATTGCTTAAAAAGTATAATGTTGCGGCTCCACGTTACACTAGCTATCCTACCGTACCATTTTGGGAAACTGATAAATTTAGTGAAGAACAATGGTTAATCTCTGTAAAAAACACTTTCGAAGATTATAAAACCGAAGGCATCAGTTTATACATCCATCTACCCTTTTGCGAAAGTCTTTGCACTTACTGTGGCTGCAACACCAGAATCACTAAGAATCACGGAGTTGAGCAACCGTACATTAATGCCCTAATAAAAGAATGGGATATGTATCTTAATATTTTAGGTTGCAAACCTAAAATCAAAGAATTGCATTTAGGCGGCGGTACACCGACATTTTTCAGTGCAAATAATCTTAAAAAGCTTATTAATGGGATTTTAGAAAAATGCGATCAATCAGACGATGCAGAATTTTCATTTGAAGCCCATCCAGATAACACCACAAAAGAGCATTTAATCACGCTTTATCAACTAGGTTTTAAACGCTTAAGTTTCGGAATTCAGGATTTCGACCCAAAAGTACAATTAATGATTAACCGCTTTCAAACGCCAAAACAGGTTGAGGAAATTACTGAACTGGCAAGAAATATTGGCTATACATCAATCAACTTCGATTTAATATACGGTCTTCCATTTCAAAATATTGATGGATTAACAGAAACTTTGAATTACGTTATTAAAATGAATCCCGATAGGATTGCATTTTACAGCTACGCACACGTACCATGGTTAAAACCCGGACAACGCCGTTACACAGAAAAGGATTTACCAAACAGTGAAGTAAAATTCATCTTATACAACCTTGGCAAAAATACTTTGATAAAAGCGGGTTATGAAAATATTGGCATGGACCATTTTGCAAAAAAACACGATAGTTTATTTGTTGCAGCGCAAAAAAATACTTTACACCGAAACTTCATGGGTTACACGCATCAGCATACTCAATTGCTTATTGGTTTAGGCGTTTCATCAATTAGCGATAGTTATACTGCTTTTTCACAAAATGTAAAAACAGTTGAAACTTACTTAGAACGCATTGAGAAATGCCATTTCCCAATTGAAAAAGGACATATTCTATCTCGTAAAGATTTAATTTTACGCAAACATATTCGAAATATAATGTGCGATGGAAAAAGTCTTTTTCATAGTGGAATACCAAAAACGGTTCACCATAAATTAGTCCCATTAATTGAAGATGGATTAGTTTCTCTTAATGAAAACCAGTTAAATGTAACACTGAAAGGCAAGGCTTTTTTAAGAAATATCTGTATGGCCTTTGATGAGCGACTTTGGGAAAAAGAAACTAATAATCAAATATTTAGCATCGCTATATAAATTTATAGTTTATGAAAAATCATAACACCATAGTAAAAGAGCTTTGTTACCATTGTGGAGAGTGTTTAGATAATATTAAACTTAGTTTAGGTGGACATGATTTCTGTTGTGTAGGCTGCAAAACTGTTTACAAAATACTATCAGAAAATAACCTTTGCAACTACTATGTTTATAATGATAGACCCGGAAAAAGAACTCAAAACGATAGCCATTTCGAATATCTTGACGAAGATGCAATCATCAATCAGCTGTTAGATTATAAACACGAAAAGGCAAGTATAATAACTTTTTATATCCCTGCTATCCATTGCAGCTCGTGTATTTGGCTATTGGAACATTTATATAAAATCAACGAAGCCATATTTTCTTCGAGGATAGATTTCCTGAAGCGTCAGGTTACGATTAGCTTTAAACACGAAGAAATTTCGTTACGTAAACTGGTCGAAATTTTAAGCAAAATTGGTTACGAACCTTTAATTAGTTTGCAAGACGTTGTTAAGGAAAACAATAATTCAATTAACAAATTATTAGTTCAAAAAATTGCAGTTGCAGGCTTCTTAATGGGAAATGTAATGCTTTTTAGTTTCCCAGAATATTTTGGATTAAACAGTTTAGAAAAACAATTCCAACATCTCTTCGGATGGCTAAATCTTGCATTTTCGATACCGGCAGCATTTTATTGTGGTAAAGATTATTTCGTTTCGGCCATTACAAGTTTAAAGCATAAACAAATTAACCTTGATACGCCTTTGGCTCTTATAATTGCCATGTTGTTTTCTAGAACTGCTTTTGATGTAATTTTCAATAACGGCCCAGGTTTTGCCGATACATTAACCGGACTTGTATTTCTTCTATTGATGGGCAAGTGGGTAAAGCAACGAACTTATCATCACATTTCTTTCGACAGAGATTACCGCTCCTACTTCCCAATCGCAGTAACAACAATTAAAGATGGCAAGGAAAAACCACTTGCCATTGAGCAAATTGCAATTGGCGATAGACTTTGGATTAGAAACGGGGAAATTGTGCCTGCCGATTCGATTTTAATGAAAGGTGATGCCTGGATGGACATGAGTTTTGTAACTGGCGAAGCAGAACCTGTACACAAGGTTTTGGGCGAAATTATTTATGCCGGCGGGCGTCAGACAGCTGAAGCAGTAGAACTTGAAGTTATAAAACCTGTATCTCAAAGCTATTTAACGGGATTGTGGAACAACGAAAATTACCAATCTGACATAAAGAAGCAGAATTTTAACGACAGCGTTGCAAAGTATTTCAGCATTTCCGTGTTCAGTATAGCGTTTTCGGCTACAATTTATTGGTTATTGCAAAACGATAGTCATAAAGCGTGGGCAGCTTTTACGGCAGTAATTATTGTGGCTTGTCCGTGTGTTTTATCATTAAGTACACCCTTTACACTTTCTGCAATTCTATCAATTTTTGATAAAAAGGGCTTTTATGTAAAAAATACAGATGCTGTTGAAGCTTTAGCAGCTTGCGACACCATAATTTTCGATAAAACCGGAACATTAACAAGTACAGAAAACGCAGATCTTTCTTTTACAGGAATACTAGATTATCATGAACAGAAACTGGTTGCATCTTTAGTTAGAAACTCATCTCATCCTTTAAGTAGGCACATATTAAAATATTTATGTTGCGATGATTTTATGCCGGTTACAAACTATCTGGAAAGTCCAGGAAATGGAATATCTGGTTCAATTCATAACAAACTTATCTTTTTAGGCAATAGTTCTATACTTCCAGAAAACATCAGATTTCATAAGAGTAATGGTGTTCATGTTGCAATAGACAATCATTACAAGGGAAGTTTTCAAACTACACAAAAATGGCGCCCAGGATTGCCACACCTTATTCAAAAATTGGCTAAAAGATTTCAGCTTCACGTATTATCCGGCGATACAAATCAAGAACACACCAAATTAAAAAATTTGTTCCCAGCAAATGCAAAAATAAATTTCAAACAAAGTCCACATCAAAAATTGGATTATGTGCTTCAAGAACAAAGAAAAAACCACAAAGTTATGATGCTTGGCGATGGTTTAAACGATGCCGGAGCCTTAAAACAAAGCGATTTCGGCATAGCAATAACAGATAACATCAACAATTTTACGCCAGGTTGCGATGCAATACTAACAGGCAAGAGCATAAGTTTACTACCAAATTTCGTAGCACTAAGTCGCGATGGTTTAAAGGTGGTTAAAATCAGTTTTGCTATAGCCATAATCTATAATTGTGTGGGACTTTATTTTGCGGTACAAGGCACACTTTACCCACTAGTGGCTGCCGTATTGATGCCAATTAGCACGATAACCATTATCTCCTTCACTTCTATTGCAACTCACTTTTTTGCCAGAAAAAACAAGCTATGAACATATTATATTTTTTAGTTGGCTGTAGTGTTTTAATGGCCTTGATTTTTCTAGCTGCATTTTTCTGGGCCTCAAAAACTGGCCAGCACGATGATGTTTACACGCCTGGGATAAGAATCCTTTTCGATGAGGAAGAAACCAAAAGTGATGAAAATCATATTTCAAACAAACCATAATCATAATTAGGCAATAACGCCTTAGATACATTTGCTGAACAAAAACTAACAAACCCCTTTTTAATTATTATGCAGTTAGAGAAATTTACTTACGACAACAAAATTGTCAGAAACTTTGGAATTGCAACCATTGTTTGGGGCGTAATCGGGATGACTGTTGGTCTCATCATTGCCATGCAGCTCATAAAACCAGGCATGAATATGGGTAGCCAATACACTACATTTGGTCGTATCCGCCCCTTACACACCAATGCCGTAATTTTTGCTTTTGTTGGAAACGCCATTTTCATGGGCGTTTATTATTCATTACAAAGGTTATTAAAAGCCCGAATGTTTAGCGATGTTTTAAGTGCGATTCATTTTTGGGGTTGGCAATTAATTATTGTTTCTGCTGTAATTACACTGCCTCTTGGCTTTACTACTTCTCATGAATATGCTGAACTGGAATGGCCAATAGATATTGCAATTACACTGATTTGGGTAGTTTTTGGAGTAAATATGTTTGGCACAATCATCAAACGAAGAGAGCGCCATTTGTATGTTGCCATATGGTTTTACATCGCAACATTTGTAACCATTGCGGTTTTACATATCGTTAACTCATTCGAGCTGCCAATTTCATTTATGAAAAGTTACTATGTGTATGCCGGAGTGCAAGACGCATTGGTACAATGGTGGTATGGCCACAATGCAGTAGCCTTCTTCTTAACTACTCCGTATTTGGGAATGATGTATTATTTCCTACCTAAAATGGCTAACAGACCAGTTTATTCTTACAAGTTAAGTATCCTGCATTTCTGGTCGTTAATATTTATTTACATCTGGGCAGGCCCGCACCATCTATTATATTCTTCTTTACCTGGCTGGGCACAATCTTTAGGAATTGTTTTCTCCATTATGCTTATCGCTCCAAGTTGGGGCGGTATGGTTAATGGATTACTAACTTTAAGAGGCGCTTGGGACAAGGTTCGCGATGACGTGACTTTGAAATTTATGGTTGTTGCATTAACCTGCTATGGTATGGCAACTTTCGAAGGTCCGTTACTTTCTATAAAACAAATTAATGGTATTGCGCACTTTACCGATTGGATTGTTGCTCACGTACATGTTGGCGCACTAGGCTGGAATGGATTTTTAACCTTCGGCGTACTATATTGGATAATCCCTAGAATCTACAAAACTGAACTCTACTCTAAAAAACTAGCGGGTTTCCATTTTTGGATTGGCACATTGGGTATTCTTTTTTATGCCATACCAATGTACTGGGCAGGTTTTACACAAGGCCTAATGTGGAAAGAGTTTACGGAGGAAGGACTTTTAAAATACCCTAACTTTTTAGCTGTAACTCTTCAAATTATTCCAATGCATGTTTTCCGTGCGGTTGGTGGTGCTTTCTATTTGCTGGGTACAATTGTAATGACTTTTAACCTGGCTAAAACCATGTTAAAAGGAAATTTAGTCGCTAACGAAGCTGCTGAAGCGATGCCATTACCAGAAGTGATTGTAGAAACAAATCCGATGGATAAAAAATGGCATAGGGTATTAGAACGCAAACCAATGAAGTTCATGGTACTTTCTTTAATCATTATCCTAATTGGAGGAATGGTTGAAATGATGCCAACATTTACCATACAATCGAACGTACCAACCATAAAAAGTGTAAAACCATATTCTGCTTTAGAATTGCAGGGACGAGATTTATACATTCGCGAAGGTTGCGTAAACTGCCATTCACAAATGGTTAGACCTTTCCGCTCAGAAACAGAACGTTATGGAGAGTATAGCAAAGCCGGAGAATTTGTCTATGACCATCCATTTCTATGGGGAAGCAAGCGAACTGGTCCGGATTTACACCGCGAAGGCGGAAAATATTCTGATGCCTGGCATTTCAATCACTTGTTAGATCCAACTTCGATGTCGCCTGGAAGTATTATGCCACCTTATCCCTGGTTAATTGAGCAACAACTCGACATCACAACAACGCCAAGCAAAATAAGGGCTATGCAAACTTTAGGTGTTCCTTACCCTGAAGGTTTTGATAAAATAGCAAATGATGAGTTAAAAACTCAGGCAACTAAAATAACTACAGAGTTAAAGCAAAACAACATCAATGTAAAAAGCGATAGAGAAATCATTGCACTAATCGCTTACTTACAACGACTGGGGACTGATATTAAAGCAAATAAAGAAGTAATTCCATCAAACCAATAGCCATGTTCGAACAACTTAAAAACTTAGCAGGCCGCGAATATTACTTAATCAGTTCGCTGCTATTATTTCTGGTATTTTTCATTATAGTGAGTATTTACCTTATCAAACTAAATAAAAAACACGTTGATGTAATGAGCGAATTACCTTTAAAAGATTAGGAGATTATCATGAAAAAATTTAACATAACACTCCTATTTACTATTGCTACCCTAACCGCTTTTTCAGCAAATGAAAAGGTAGCTACACCAGCAGTAAGTTCAGAACCAAGTTTGTTAGGGATAAGTCAATCGCAAACCTTAATATTGATTCTATTAATATTTGCACTGGTTTTACTTTTCGTGTCGATTACTTTATTAAATGCTTTTAAGGTAATGTACCAAGAGCAAGTTAATCCTACACCCTATGCTGCACCTTTAAAAGAGCAAGTTTTAGATTACGATAGCTGGCTAAAAACAAAGAATACAAAACCATCTATCTGGAATAAAATTTTAAGCTTAAGACCAATTGAGGAAGAGAAAGATCTAGTAATAGACCATGCTTATGATGGCATTCACGAGCTAAATAACCCAGTTCCGGGTTGGTTTAACTTTCTATTCTACGGAACAATATTATTTGGTATTGGCTATCTTTTCTATTACTATATCGGTGGTTATGGCTTAAATCAAGACCAACTTTATCAAGCCGAAATAAATAAATCAATTGAAGACAAAGCAATTTACCTTCAAAAATCAGCAAATGCGATTGATGAAAGTAATGTAAAAATAGATAACTCCGCAATGGTTATAGAATCTGGTAAAGCTATTTTCACGGGTAACTGTGTAGTTTGTCATGGTCCTGCTGGTGGTGGTATAATCGGACCAAATCTTACTGATGAATTTTGGTTACATGGTGGCGGTGTAAACAATATTTTTAAAACTATAAAATATGGCGTTCCAGAAAAAGGGATGATTAGCTGGGAAAAAACCTTATCACCAAAACAAATAAGCGAAGTAACCAACTACATTCTCTCGTTAGAAGGCACAAAACCAGTTGGTGCAAAAGCGCCTCAGGGAGAAAAATATGAGCCTGCAAATCAGAAAGTAAATGAGGTAAAAGAAGATGCTAACAAAAAATAAGGCAGAGCAAAAAAGCAAGGGTCGTAATTTCCTATACCCAAAGAAACCTTCGGGCAAATTATATAACTACCGAAAGTGGGTAAGTTATGGCTTGTTGCTTTGTTTATTTAGCTTCCCGTTTTTAAAGTACAAAGATGAACAGCTGGTTTTACTTAACTTTTTAGAACGAAAATTTGTATTCTTTGGATTAATCTTTACGCCTCAGGATTTTTACCTCTTTGCTTTTGCAATGTTGATTTTCATCCTTTTCATCATCTGTTTTACAGTAGTTCTAGGCAGGCTTTGGTGCGGTTGGGCCTGCCCACAAACCATATTTATGGAAATGATTTTCCGCAGGATTGAATATTGGATTGAAGGCGATGCAATAAGACAAAAAAAACTAGATGCACAAAACTGGAATGCCGAAAAAATAATTAAAAAATCGGGTAAGCATCTCCTGTTTCTACTCATTTCATTTGCCATCGCAAACACTTTTCTAGCTTACATAATTGGTTCTGATGTACTGTATAAAATAATTACCGAACCAGTTTCAAAACATAGCTCTGGTTTTATTTCCATCTGGATTTTCACAGCGATATTTTACATCGTTTTTGCTTACATCCGCGAGGTAGTGTGCACCGTAATTTGTCCTTACGGACGACTACAAGGTGTTTTGCTTGATAACCAGAGTTTAATTGTTGCTTATGATGAACAACGCGGAGAACCAAGAGGCAAAACATCAAAAGACATCCAAAATAATTCAAAAGGCGATTGTATAGATTGTGGCCTCTGCGTTCAGGTTTGCCCAACAGGTATTGATATTAGGAAAGGAACGCAATTAGAATGTGTTAATTGTACTGCCTGTATCGACGCCTGCGATGAAGTAATGCTTAAAATAAACAAACCTAAAAGGCTTATAGGTTTCTATAATAATGATTTTATAAAACTCAGAATGCCATTTAAAGCGGGTTTAAAAGCTTATGGTTATGCTACTGTTCTGTTTATTGCTATTGTTTTATTCTCCTCACTTATTTACAAAAGGCAAATTGTAGAAACAACGGTATTAAGAGCAAGTGGAACTTTATTCCAAATCAGGCCAGATAATACAATAAGCAATTTGTACAACGCCGAATTAATTAACAAAACCAACAAACCAATAAATTTCATCTTTAAATCTGCTAACAACACAGATAGTATTCTGTTCATCCAAAATGACAAAATATTACCAAAGGAAGGAACCATACACTTAACGTTTTTCCTGATAAGAAAACCTAACGAAATTAAAAATTATAAAAGTGAAGTAGAATTTGAGGTTGTTGCTAACGATAAAACGATTAGCACAGCAAGTACAAGCTTTTTTGCAAATCCTAAATAATTTAAACTATGAACTGGGGAAAAAAAATAGTGCTAACGATGGCAATATTTATATTGTTTATTTTAGGGTTAGGCTTTTACATGCTTAGTAAACAAGGCAACGATACTTTGGTAGAAAGCAATTACTACGAAAAAGGACTTACTTACGATGAAGAATACAACGCGCTGGAAAACACTTTTGCAGAACATGCCGAACCAATTATCACAGTAAATCCTAATCAGTTAATTCTTCAACTAAAAGATAGTGCCAATTACTCATTGGTTTTAATGCGACCATCTAACGCTAAAGCAGATAAGAAATTCGCTGGAAAAACCATTGGCAAAAACCATTTAATTTTATTACAAAGGAATGTAACCGATAAAGGTTTATGGTTGCTGGATTTAAAATGGGAAAGCAACAACAAAAATTATCAGTACAAAAAAAGTATCACACTGTGATTAATTACATGCCACTTGCTTTTTTGATGGGATTATTAGGAAGCCTGCACTGCGCCGTAATGTGCGGTCCGTTGATGCTTTCTCTACCTATCGAAAAAAGAAATATCTGGAGCGCTGGCTTTAGTTTATTACTTTATCAAACTGGCCGCATATTAATCTACACTGCAATGGGCGCTTTTGCAGGCTGGCTCGGCAATACGTTTAGTATTATTGCCAACCAAAAAGCGCTGGGTGTAATTATTGGAGTGCTATTAATCTCTTTTACCCTGCTACAGCTCAATTCCAATTATAGCAATAAACTTAGTTCATTTCAATTTAAGCTTATAAATCCAATAAGTAAATTGATGGGTAAGCTTTTTAAGCTACCATTGTGGGAATTTTTTGCCGGAATTCTAAATGGCATAATTCCTTGTGGGATGGTTTATCTCGCTTTGGCAACAGCTGTTAATTCAGCTTCGGCAATCAACGGTTCGCAATTTATGTTTCTTTTTGGATTAGGTACTTTGCCCCTATTGCTGATGATTTCTCTCGGTGGGATTTACTTAAAGAAATACGTCCGTTTTAACACCAAAAAAATAATCCCCTGGTTTATGTTTTTTATGGGTGTATTGCTATTACTTCGTTCAGCAGAGCTCGGCATTCCATTTATTTCGCCAAATACAGGTTTGCATTTTGGTTCTACAGCAGATTGTAAGTAATTGTGATCGTAGTCGAAGACTATTTAATGCACTTCGAATACGATCAAAATTAAAACGCTAGCTTATACAGCATCAATCGCTTCGCGAAGCGCTTTTGCAGCTGCAGCTGGGTCTTCTGCTCCGTAAATAGCTGCTCCAGCAACTGCAACTTGCGCACCAGCTTTAATTACTGCAGTAATGTTATCAATATTTACACCACCAGCTATCGAAACCGGAACGCCTGCTCTTGCAGCTTCATCAATTAAAACCTGAATGGAGTAACCGGCAGTCCATTGCTCATCAAGACCTGCATGTAATTCTACAAATTCAACGCCCAATTCTGTAACCTCTTGTGCTCTTTTTACACGATCAGGGTAACCAATTGTATCTACAACTACTCCCTTTCCGTGCGCTTTTGCTGCTTTAACCGCACCAATAATTGTTGCATTACCTGCTGCACCCATAACGGTAACTAAATCTGCCCCTGCCTTGAACGCAATATCAGCTTCCAGTTCTCCTGCATCAGCAGTTTTAAGGTCGGCAAATACTAATTTATCTGGATGTGCATTTTTCATTGCTGTAATAACCGATGAACCCATATTTTTAATTAATGGAGTTCCTAACTCTATAATATCAACATAAGGAGCAACTTTTGCTGCTAAAGCTAATGCCTCTTCTGTTGTTAATAAATCTATTGCTACTTGTAATTTTGCCATGATTATATTTGTTTATGATTAAAAAAAATTAAACTCTGTTATTCTAAATTTGCATGTCGCTTCCATAGTTCTTCAGCTGGTGTTTCGTCCATTTTCCAAAGGGATTGAAAAACGGCATCCATCATCAGCAATAAAAACTGTTCAAATAAACTACCTGCGTATTGTTTAGATTTTCCACCTTCGTGGTCTTCTTTTTCTGCAGCCGGAATTATAACGATGTGATTAGCAAGTTTTGCCAAAGCTGATGTAGAATTTGTAGTTAATGCAACTACACTTGCGCCAACAGAAACTCCTTTTTCTGCTGCTCTAACAATGGTTGCTGTGGTACCCGAACCAGATGCCGCGATTAATAAGTCGCCTTTTTTAATTGCCGGAGTTGTAGTTTCGCCAGCAAAATAAACTGTAAGACCTAAATGCATTAATCGCATGGCTGCACAACCCATTGCAAAACCCGACCTTCCCGTTGCTATTATAAAAATGCGCTCAGATTTCTGGATGTAGTTTATGAATGGAATAAGTGACTCTAAATCTATTTTCTTTGCCAATTGTGTATTTTCATTTAGCACTAAATCTAAATTGAGCTGTAAATCCCAAATCAATTGCTGATTATCCACTACATCTTTTTCTAATGTTTCCATATTGATTTTTTGATACAACAAAGTTAGAAAGAGCACTACGCCGAAAGGTTATACAATTGGCACATAACGTGGGATTATCAGGACATTACAACTGTTAAAAGTCATATTATAATCATAAAAAAAGCAGTATTTCCGAATAGTCCTCCTATATGTTCCAATTATCCCATTCGATAATTATTTACCTTATATCTTTGATTGATATGAATCAGAATCCTATTTCTAACCTGGAGAAATCGCTCCTATATATCCGTAATTTGAACAATTGCCCGCCGAGTTATTTAAATGACCCTGGAAGAAAGGATTTTTTCGAAATAGTTTGGTTGAAGAATGAAGACCCACTTCATGGCATTAGCGACCCGGCTTTGGGCATAAAAGGCGATTGGATTTATTTGATTCCACCATACCGTGTACATCAGTTAAATAAAGCAGGCAAAAATGGCGAGCTTATTTCTTTTAAAAGATCGATGTTGGAAGAAGAAGACAAAGATTTTTTACTTGATCTTTTCAGAATATTTAACGTTCAAGGCGAATTCTCGTGTTTAAGACTTGATGAAGCTTCATCTAAAGAGCTTGGAGATATTTACCACATAATAGAAACTGAGTATAACCGCGAAAGCAACAGTTTTGTAATGCTGAAAGCACTGCTCAAAGTCTTCTTATTGAAACTCATTAGTGTAAAGGAACATGAGTTTACTCATCATGATATCCATCAAAAAAGATTATATGAGTTTTTAATGTTGCTCGAAAGCAATTTTCAGACCGTAACCAATATCGATTTTTATGCAGGGAAACTTGGAATAAGCTCTAAAAGGCTTAATCAAATTTTAAAAGAAAAATTAAACAAAACCGGCACTCAAATTATACACGATAGAATTATTTTAGAAGCAAAAAGAAAAATTATTCATAGTGAGGTAACCATAAAAGAGATTGCTTACGATTTAGGATTTACTGACAGACCATATTTTAGTCGGTTTTTCAAAAAACAAACCGGAGAAACACCAGAAGAATTTCAAAAAAAGGCAAGAGCACACATAGAATCTAAATTCAACACACTTATTTAGCTTAAAAAATCAGAATTCAATATAAATATAAGAAAGACTTAAATAAATTGCTCTTTCTATCAAATCCGCATCGTAGTTTCAAAATAAAACACTTAAAAACACGAAAATCAATCACAATTACTACTGTTCACAAAATGAACAGAAAAATTTTGATATACTTTTTTATATATTGATTATTTTTCACTATATTGTTGACATACAAGCATTAACAAACAGAATATTATGAAAAATATCCTACTATTTCTGCTTGCGTGTCTAATCTCCGTAAGCGCAGTACTTTCTTCTTCAAAATTATCAGACCCAGAACTTGGTTTTGCTACCGCAGCCTTAGTTTGGGCATTTTATGTTTGGTTACTTTTGCCGAAGAAAGATCCCCAGCGAGATTTTCGCTAGAAAAGCTTCTGAAAATTGGTAAACAAGATAACTTTCCAAGTTTATAAATTAGATATTTCTATTGTTTTTTGCTTTAGGATACCTTGTAGCATTCTTCGCAAATACCAGTGGCAACTAGTTTCAGGGCACCTACTTTAAACCCTGCCGGAATTTTAATTTCGGGAATACTTATTTTTTCTAAACAAAATATCCGATGGCAATTATCACAATTAAAGTGTACATGTTCATCGTGGTGTGCATGCTCGCTACAACCGCCCGAACAAATTGCATAATTAGCCGTTCCCTGATTATCTAATACTTTATGAATAATTCCCTTCTCCTCAAAAACCCTCAAAATACGATAGAGTGTAACCCGATCTACATCTTTTCCAACAACTTGCTCTAAAAATGGTTGTGAAGTTGCAGAATCCCGCCCTCGAAGAATATCAAGAACCTGAAGCCTTGCACCAGTACGTTTTAATCCGTTTTGAGCCAGCAACTTTTCAAAATATGCAGTATTATTATCCATCTTGGTAAAAATAACTAATTAATTGGCTGGGTATAAATCTTTTTCTAAAAATTAATTCGCTTAAAAATTCGAATTAATTATTTGGCGCCGGACAATTTCGGGCAAGTTTTAAATTTACAAAATGTGCAGCAGCTATTGCTAAGCCTCCGAAAGGAATCAATATTGGTTCTAAATGTTTAATTCCAGAGAAATGCCCAAGTGCAATTAGCAAAAAACCAGTTATTAAAATTATTGACGGCGTAACTTTTCGATGCAATTTACGATAGGAACTACTCATAGACCAAATTCCGAGCAGGAGAGATATTACAATCATAAAAATCTCTACCCTTTCATCAGCTAAAAAGCCAAGCCCCCATAATGGAAGAAAAGTCAATAAAAGAGGAACAATTGCACAATGAATAGCGCAAAAAGTTGATGCTGTAATGCCAAGTTTATCTAGGTTAAGTTTAAAAGTTTTCATTATTGTAATTGAGCACAAATATAAAGGCAATTATGTTGCATTGAAAGCGTTTATATATTTATTTGCAACTAAATTGCATTAAAATTATAATTTGTGAAATTGAGCATATCTTTTAAATAAAATAAGCACGGACATCCACCCGTGCTTATCTCTATCAACTAACCTAAACTTTTAAATACTAACCAAATATTTAATGATACAAAGGTAATGCGAGGCTATTAACCTAATGTTAAGAATTGATTAAATGGTTAATTTTTAATATTTCTTTCAATTGTGTAAATTTCTTTTTTTCAGATAATTAAGCAAATCGGTTGGTCTATCAGTTTGTAATATACCTGGCTTCTTATTTATCAACCACCCCCAACTTTCGTCTGTTTCTCCTTGCTCTACTGCTCTATCATCATCGTGACCGCCATTTAAAGATGGCCACAAGCTATTCAGCCAAATAATTTGGTTATTTGCAATTTCTGGAATACGCTTTAAATTCTCTAAAGTATCGGTATCGAAAATGGGCTGTATAATACTTTTATTATTCGCTTTATAACTTTTTATAATTTCTGCAAAATCATTGCGTTTTGCATTTACGACAACCATTAGGTAAGCTTCGGCAGGGATTTTTTCTTTTGAACTTAATGCTACATAATCGATGTTATCGCCAACATTAACAATGGCTTGGTCAACAGTTTCGGTTTCTTTTAAAACTTTAAAAACTTCTGGAAGATGATCATTTCCCTTATCAACATTGATAATAATTTTGCCTTTTGCAGCCAGCATCATTTCATTCATTGTTGGAATTGGATGTGGTGTAACTCTGCCTAAACCATTCTTTAATCGGAATTTTCTAATTTCTTCGAGGGTGTAATCGCTTACTTTTCCTTTGGCATTGGTTGTTCTATCTATTGTATTATCGTGCATAACAACCATTTGGCTGTCTTTGGTCATTTTAACATCTAATTCCATAATATCAAAGCCTTTTTCTATGCAATTTAAAAGTGCTTTCAACGAATTCTCTGGAGCATTTCGCCAATCGCCTCGATGGGCTGCTACCAAGATTTCTTTATTGCCTTTATTAAAAATCGCAGCTAATTTCTTAGCTGGGTTTTGTGCTGAAACCGTAATTATTGGTATTACAAATAAAACAGCTAAAAGAATCGTTTTAAAACTTTTATAGGTAGCAAAATTATTTTTCATGTTTTAAAATATTAAATTTTATAAAAAATGGCGATTGATAAAATCAACCACCATATTTTTATAAGTTGTAAGAATTAACAGTTAATAACCCAGATTTTGATACATTTTTACTGGGTCAAGTTTTACTTCATCAAAAGGAATCGGAAAATATCTGTCTTTTGTGGTTACGTTAGATAGTTTAGCAATTCCATAAGAAGCTTGTGGCTTAGCTTTAAGATATGTGACCAATTCGGTTGCAGAGAAAGCTCTTAGTAAATCGAACCACCTTTGATGTTCAAAAGCCAACTCTACACGTCTTTCATGCAAAATAGCAAGTTTCATTGTCGGGAATTTTGCCGCGTAAACAGGGTCGGTTTTGGCAACTGCATAAAGCGGTCGGCCAGCTCTTGCTCTAACCATATCAAGATACTGCGTAGCTAAAGCATCGTTACCTTGTAAATTAGCAACCTCGGCAAGCATTAAAATTACATCAGCATAACGCATCATAATACAATCGTTTCCTCCGTAGCCATTTATAGATGCGGCAGCACTCGCATCGCGAAATTTGGTAATAAACCAATCTTTAACGTTAGCATCATTTGCATATTTTACAGAGAAGTCTTTTCTTAAATCGCCAGCTTCGTACTCATCAATTAAATCGAGCTTTACATTACCTCCAATACCTGTAGAAACTTTTAATGAATTGATAGATTCGCCTCTGGCTTGATTATTTGCAGCAATACTTGAACTGTAATTAATATCGCCCTGCTTGTAATTAATCTGAAAAATAAGTTCTTTACAAGTTGTTTTTTTATTTACATCGAAAACATCAGCATAAGGAATTTCAGATAAATTACCGAAACCACGCATGTTATATGCAGCCAAAAGATAGGTATTTGCATTGGTAAGGTTTTCGGCCTTGTTTGCAGGAAGTGTAGTGGCCATTGTTAAATATACTTTACCTAAATAAGCGTTTATTGCCGCTTTAGAAGTTCTTCCGATTCCGGAAACCGGCTGAAAATTTGGCAAATCGCTGTTTAAAGCATCTTTTAAATCTGCAACAATTTGTGCATAAACATCGGCCTCCGGAACACGAAAAGTGCTTGCGGTAACCTCTTCAGTAGTTAAAAGTTGCTTGGTTACTAAAGGAACCGGACCCCACTTACGAACCAATTCAAAATACATAATTGCTCTTATAAATTTAGCTTCAGCAGCGTAAATATTCTTATTAGCTACATTTGTAAAGGTTACTTTATCAATATTTGATAGAATAACGTTACTTCTTGTTATTGATTGATATAGCGTTAACCAATGACTTTTTAGGTAAGAGTTGCTTGGTAAAAGGGAGAAATCGTTAAATTGAAATGGCTCACCAGCGTTACTTTGATTATCGTTACGTCCAGTATCATCAGAGCGCTCATCTGTAAACAAACCACTGTTTTCGCCAACGGTATTGCTGCTTCTTAAAGCTTGGTAAGCACCATTAACAGCAAGCAATACATCATTTTCCGATTTGAAATAATTATCTACCGTAATAGCGTTTGGATTGTTTTGTTCTAAAAATTCTTTTTTACAGGCACTTAAGCAAACTGCTATGCTTAAAGCCGATATTAAAATATGTTTCTTCATTTTCTTAAATTCTAAAAAGTAAGTTTAACACCAAGGTTATAATTTCTTGCTAAAGGATAATTGCCATAATCTACGCCAGGCGTTAAATTAGAACCGCCGCTATAATCAACTTCTGGGTTGTAGCCTTTGTAATCTGTAATGGTAAAAGCGTTATCTACACTAGCATAAATTCGGATATTACTTACTTTAAGTGTATTTGCTAACGACTTAGGGAAGCTGTAACCTAAAGTAATGTTTGTACATCTGAAATATGAACCATCCTGAATGTAGAATGATGATAAACGTGTACTGTTGCTTTGCGTTCCTGCACGAGATGCTCTGTAGTTTAAACCACTACCTGGGTTAGCTTCATTTCTGTAGCGGTCTGCAACTTCTGCATATTGGTTTCCAGAACCTTCAAAATTATACAAGTAATAATCCTGCCCATCTAATACCTGATTACCTTTAGAACCGTTAAAAGATGCCCTGAAATCGATGGTTTTGTAAGATGCATTTAAAGCAAAACCATAAGTAAATTTAGGATATGGTGTTCCGATAACGGTTTTATCTGCATCGTTAACTATGCCGTTACCATCAGTATCCTGAAAATATAAATCGCCAATTTTTGCCGGATTAGTAGAAGATGCTGATGGCGCAACTTTACCTACATTATCTGCTGTTAATCTGCCTAATACTTTAAATCCGTAAAACATACCAACTGGCTGTCCTTCTTGCGTAATATGTGTAATATAAGAACGCTCAGCACCATTGGTTAAAATTGTACTTGCTCCACCCATATTTAGCACCTTATTACGGTTTAGGGAAATATTTCCGCTTAAACCTAATGTAAAGTTTTCCTTCTGAATAACTCGTCCATCAACCTGAACATCAAAGCCTTTATTTCTGATTTTGCTATCTGCAAGGTTTGTTAATATTGATGAGGTACCAGAGATTGCTGAAATTGGTTGATTAAATAATAAGTTGTAAGAATAACTCAGATAATAGTTGGCTATTACCGAAACGCGGTTTTTAAATAAACCGATATCGGCACCAAAGTTATATTGAGAAGTAGATTCCCATCCTAATTTAGCCTCTTGAATTGAATTTGGCCAAATAGCAGTTGAAATAGTATTTCCAAAAACGGCACCACCTGGCGAGCTCATTTCTTGTTGTGTTCTGTAGTTAGGGATATTGTTGTTTCCACTTAAACCCCAGCTTGCTCTTAATTTTACCGTAGATTGCTCACCAAGGAAGTTGTGATAAAATTCTTCTTCCGAAAGATTCCAGCCAGCAGCTACAGATGGGAAATTACCATATTTATTTAACGGCCCGAACCTTGAAGAACCATCGCGACGGAATGAACCCGTTAAGAAATATTTACCAGCGTAGTTATAACTAAAACGACCAAAATAAGAAAGCAAGGTATTGGCAGATTTGCCGGCATTATCTAAAGTAAAGAAACTTGCATCAGCACCTTTATCGGTAATTTCGCCAATATTATCATTTTGAAATCCTTTTGCCGAAACACGGATTACATCACTCGTTGTTTTTTGAGCTGAGTAACCACCCAAAATATCAATCTTATGCTTACCAAATGTTTTGTTGTAATTTAAAGTAAACTCTGCCAACTGATCTATTTGTTTTAAGTTTTGCGCAATTGCCGTTGCCGCAGCTAAAGATGCGGTAGAGTATGGAGGATTATTACCATTACTTAAACTTGTCGGTAGATAAAAATCATACTTTTCGCTATAAGTTTGCATACCTAAATTTGCTTTAAAACTTAAACCATCTATAATTTTATAAGCTGCATTTGCATTATAGGTACTTCTATCGCCTTTTCTGGTAATATTAACTTGCTCTACTGTTGCCAAAGGATTTTCTGGATTTTGAATACCATACACAGATGCTAAAGAAGCCATTCCAAACTGAATCGGATTACCATTTGCATCGCGAGCAGGTAAATATGGAAGGTATATTAAAGCCGACATCATCGGACTTAAATCGTAACGACCTTCACGAACCTCACGGTTTGTATTTTGAGTGTAAGACATATTTGCACCAACATGCAAACGCTCACTCACATTTCCATCAATATTTGCCCTAAAGTTGATTACTTTTTGATTGGTGTTCGTTACAATACCGTCGTTATCCTGATAGCCACCACTCATAAAATATCTAACATCTTTATTTCCACCAGAAAATGAAAGATTATGACGTTGAAAGGCTGCATTTCTGTACAATTCATCTTGCCAATCAGTATTGTATTTTGCAGGAATTGCTTGTTGAGTTGAGAAATTATAAAGGTCGGTTGGAATACTTACACTGCTACCATTACCTACATTTGTAATACGTGTAGCATTGTTATCGCCAAACATGGCATCGTTCCAGGTTTTACCTGCGTTTACCCACAAATCTTTGTAAGCATTATTACGACCATCAATTAATAACTGAATAAACTGGTTGGCATCTAATAAATCTATCTTTTTGGCGAGCTGAGAAACGCCACCCTGAACATCATATTCGAAACGGCCTTTACCATCTGCGCCACGTTTAGTGGTAATTAAAACCACACCGCCAGATGCTCTTGAACCATAAATTGCTGTAGATGCCGCATCTTTTAAAATGTCTATACTTTCAATATCCTCAGGGTTAATAGAAATATTATTTCCTGCCGGATAACCATCAATTACATATAAAGGATCTGAACTTGCGTTGATGGAACCCACTCCCCTAACTCTTATCTTGGTGCCTGCATAAGGCGCACCGCTTGTTTGAGAAACCTGCACACCTGCCACTTTACCAACCAACGCCTGACCAACAGTTGGTGATGTTAAATTCAATTCTGATGCCTTAACGCTACTGATTGCACCAGTAACGTCAGATTTTCTGATTTTTTGATAACCAATAGCAACCACCTCATCTAAGGTGTTATTACTTTCTTTTAGCGTAATATTTAAGGTACGGCTAGCTGATACTGAAACCTCTTCAGAATTATAACCTACAAAGGCAAATACTAAAGTAGTTCCTTCTTCTAAAGAGATAGAATACTTACCATTTACATCGGTTACAGCCGTTTTCTTCGTTTTTTTATCATAAACGCTTACACCTGGAATTGGTTGTTGTTTTTCATCTGTAACGATACCGCTTACGGTAAAAGCCAATTTGCTTTTTACACTAAAAAAAGAAAGGTTATTACTTTCTTTAGCCATTAACGGAGCATTACAAATTGCCAGCAATCCTATTGGCAAAAGTAATTTACTGCAGGTACTTCTAATACCAGCTGTTAAAAAAAATGATGTCATCTTTTTGTTGTTAGTAATAATTTAAATAATGTTGGTTTGGTGAGGCGTGTTGCAGCATTAGCTTAACTTTAACTTTAGTTAAAAGTCTGCCTTAGCTTATTCTGCTGGCAACAAAAGTATAAGTGTACTTTTAACACTATGTATCTTCTATATTAATTCTGAGAGAAGAATTTGTGCAGTTTTTATCTGGTTTATCATTTAACGAAAATTAAACATCAACAGAAATAATCGATTCTTAACATTTCCTTAACGAATCGATTATTAGCTTACATCATCAATTCTAATAAATTTTCATTCAACCGAAAAACATCTCAAAACATTATATATCAATATTTTAACACCTTATATCCACTAAAAAAATGAAATTACTTTACACAGGATTAGTTGCTGGTTTGTTCATGTCCTCTATCAGCAATTACGATATTGATGGAAAATTGGTTAAATCTTTCACTCTTGATTCTTTAGGCGCTTGTCAGGGGATTTCGCTCCAAAATGGCAATTACTATTTATATGGCGACCGAGAGGTTGGCGTAATGCGAGCTTATCATTTAGAAAAAGATTCGCTTGTTTATCAAAATAAAGAATACAGATTTACGATTAAAGGCGAAAACATAATTAAGCACCCTACAGGAATTGCCAGAAGAGCAGGAATGCCAACTTTTATTGGCAATTCAGTTCGTCAAAATGCAGAAGGCACAATTTGGAAAGCAATGATTTACAACATTAACTGGGATGGTTTTTTGAAAACCGGAACACTTGATGGAAATTTATTGAACACTATAGAAGACGATGCTTGTATTCAAGGAACGCGACCCGAATATGTAAACCATAAAGGAAAATGGCTAATGGCCACTGCAGATTATGGCAATAAGGCTAACGAGGTTCGCCTTTACGACGCTAACAAATTGACAAAAGCTCGCAAGACAAGTGAAAAAGGTCTTTTATATAAGAAATTTACTTGTTCGCCATGGGTACAAAATCTATATTTCATACAAGATAAAGGGATATTGGTACTTATCCAAAATCAGATTGAAGGCCGCAAATGGAGATTAACGTTTCTTGATTTGGACAAATCAATTGAAACAGGAAAAGAAAAGGTAATTAAAGTTGTAGATACAGATAAAGCAGATGAATTGGAAGGCTTTACCCTAACCGATAACGAACAACATGGAATTGCAGTAAGCTCTTCCCGGAAGAATAATGTTAGTTTAATGAATTTAAGCTGGGAATAAAAATTCCTTTGCTAAGCATGCCAATTAAAACCAAAAATATTTATTTAGTTATAGTGTTACTATCTTTAATTTAATGTATTGGTACGAAGAAGAGGTTAAACAACTTGAAAAAACACATCTGAAAGATAGAGCAGACTGTGGAATTATTTTTTACGGAAGTTCTTCAATCCGATTGTGGAATAATTTGAGAGGAGATTTTTCAGATTTAAAAGTAACCAACCTCGGCTTTGGAGGGGCTACATTGGCTGCCTGTGTTTGGTTTTTCGAACGGATACTTAGCGATTACAAACCCCAAGCTCTTGTTGTTTATGCTGGCGACAATGATTTGGGCGACGGAAGAAATCCTGAAGAAATTTTTATCTTTTTTCAGCAACTTATGGTTAAGGCTAACTTAAAGTTTAGCGACTTACCCTGCTATTTTATTTCGTTAAAACCAAGTATTTCCAGATGGCAAATGGCCGATAAATTTAGATACACCAATAATTTGATTGAAAGTGAAATTATAAAGCAAAATAATAACTGGAAATTTATCGATGTTTTTAAAAAAATGCTAGATAAATCTGGCAAGCCCAACCCTGCTTACTATGACCACGACGGACTTCATTTAAGTGCTGAAGGCTATCGTTTATGGACGGAAATTATTAAGGATAGATTGATTAAATCATTACCATTAATTAATACCTAAGTAACATCACCTAATTATTTTTCCACTACAGATAATGTTACATGAAAAGAGAATATCACAAGTGGTTCAGCAATAGTCTTCAACGAGATATGGAGCTTTTAATTTTTGGTCATGGTGGACGAGCAGTTCTTTTTTTCCCGACAAGAATGGCCAGATTTTATGATTACGAAAATTGGGGTATTATTGATGCATTAAAATCAGGAATAGAAAACGGAACGTTTCAGATATTTTGTGTAGATAGTGTAGATGGAGAAAGTTTCTATAATGATGATGTTTTTCCTACAGTTCGAATAGAACGCCATTTACAATATGAAAAGTATATTTTAGAAGAAGTCATCCCGCTCATATATTTAAAAAATGATTCAAACTATATCGAAACTGCCGGTTGTAGCATGGGTGCCTATCATGCAATCAATTTAGCTATGAAGTATCCAAAAATATTTAAAAAGGCTGTTGGCATTAGTGGAAGATATGATTTAACTGATGCTCCTGGCAATTTCAAAGATTTACTGAATGGATTTCATAATGAAAAAGTTTATTACAATATGCCTGCACAATATATTGCCAACTTAAATGATAGCGAGCAACTTGATGCAGTTAGGCAAATGCATATTATTCTGGCTGTTGGAGAAACCGATCCGTTTTTAAGCAACAATCAATATTTAAGCAGTTTACTTTGGCAAAAAGGAATAGGAAACGAATTTCATACCTGGGAAAGCGATGCACACAAACCCTATTTCTGGAGAAAAATGGTGCCGCTCTATATTTAATTTTTATAGGTAATTCACATACTTCTCTTCAAAACTTCCATTGGCAAAAAGGTCAATCAACCCATAACCAGGTGCGGTTTCTCTCCTGTTTCCATTCCACCATGCACCAGAAACAGCGCCATTACACAAATAAGTAACGCCATTATACACAACCTTATCTTTCATATGAAGATGCCCACTCAGGCAAAGTTTAACATTTGGATGGCGATAAAAAAGGCTGATAATTTTCGAGGGCACTGAAAAAGTCCACCCATAAAATTGTTTAAAAAAGGGAGTTAGAAACTATGTTTTCTGCTCCCTTTTTTGTATTTTAATGGTGTATTAAAACA
>NZ_JBHSBY010000132.1:0-58548 GCF_042650905.1 Pedobacter jamesrossensis
AATGAAATTTTAAACAAAACACTCATATTAAATGATGAGCAAAAATACCTGAGTCAATTATTTGATTTCTAAAATTGGGTGTCCCAGCGCGGAAGACAGGAAAAAGGTTATGAAATAAAAGCCTTTTAAAGCATTAAGATGCCCAGTCAAGCTGAGCATGACGATGCCGCCAAATTAAATTCTTTTACAATAGCTGAATTTTTTATTGTGATACAGCCTCTTTTTTTGAAAAGGGAGAAAAAATATGTAACAGGTTAATAGCTACAAAAAATAATGTTACCGAATAAGGTTTTACCATTTTCCCAGAAATTACGGAATAATGGGTCGTTTGCTAAATACACAATATTACCTCTGCCCGAATCCTGAACCCCGATTAATAAGCCCGTTTTTAAATCTTCTTTCACCTTTTTGCCTACAACACCAGCCTTTAAGCTTTTATCGCTAAGCTGCCCAACATTCCAGCCTTTAATAAGCGGTTCGTATATTCTTCTATCTGTTTTAAGTGTATAGTAAGATTTACCTATTCCATACGCGAACGGATGCGAAGCGTCCATGTTAACCTTATATATAGCCCCTGGAATGGTGTTCTCATAATCGTCTTTCTCTTTATCTTTAAAAAGAAGCTTACTAGCCTCAGGTTTTTCATCCTTTTTTACTAAAGCTTCTTTCTTTTTAATATCAAAGCCTTTTTTCTCTAAAACACTTTCAATAGCATCTTCCATTAAGATAAGTTTACCACCTCTGTTAATCCAACCTTTTAACCCTTCATCAATAAAACTACTATAACTACCATCTGGAAGGATAAGTGTATTTACTTTATTAATATCCAGATTATTAATATCGCGAGCATTTAAAATAATTGGAGATAAGCCCAAATCATGCTCTAAATAATACCAGACTTCTCCAAAAGCTAATGACGATACCTCACTTCCAGATACTACGGCAACTTTCGGCTGTTTTAATATTGGGTAAACATTAGACCCGAAATCTTTACCTTTTTCTACAAAGCCACTTGATACAGCCTGCATAGGCTTTTCGAGTTTATTTGAAGCCTGAGTAATTTTGCTTTTAAGATCTTTAACCGATTTTTCATTCTCAACGCGAAGAACAATCAATGTTCCGGCGGGATAATCTTTCCCATTTACCGAAAAAGGTTGATCTGCCTGGCGAACTTTTATATTTTCCTTTTGTAAGGCAACAAGCAATTGTAAATCTTCGCTATTTCCCCAACCAAATAACCAGGCTAATGGTTTATCAACATTCGAAGAGGTTATCTTCCCTTCATCAATAGAAGCATACTTGCCTTTAATACTTTCTTTAGATGCATATGCTTTTAAACCATAAACATAAGGAAGTGCCCATGCCGTAATATCATAAGTATTAGAATCTGTAACAAAGGTTTGTGGCTCTAAAAGCACGTTAGCCAAAACAGCTCGGGGCTGTAAAACATTAACAATTAAATCGTTTCTTCCTAAAGTATAACTTTCCTCCTTTTGTGTATCATAATCATAGCCTCTACCAGCTTTATCGCCACCATAAGCGAATTCGATTTTATTTTTCGTTAATAACTCCGCAAGTTTTTTCAATCTTGAAATGTTATCCGGCTTTATAATATAGCTCTTATAAATTCCAGGGGCAGTTGTTAATGCCTGTTGAAAATATTTTTTATACTCTTCTAATAATTTACTGTGGTTTTGAGAAGTAACCTCAACGGTAGACATACCAGTTGTAAAGTGATGCGCAATACGATCTTTTAAAGTTAAGGTATCACCATCATTTGTAACTACAGATAAACCAGCTCTTATCCCACCCTGCTCGTAAGTCATTCCTATAGAACCATTGTATAACGGATAGGTATCTCCGTAAGATGGATATAAAAGATCGAAACGCTCTTTAGTGAAATATTGCCAGCCTTGTTCATCAAAATACTTTGCATTGTTTTTTCCAACTACAACCTGAAAACTTTTTTGCCACGGCGTAATATCCTGATGAACAGGCTCTGCTGCTGGAGCAAAATAATATGGTTCGTTATAGCTTTGCTCATGAAAATCGACATGAACTTGCGGCATCCACTGATTGTACAATGCTAAACGCTGCTTACTTTCTAATTGCGTTTGCCATGCCCAATCTCTGTTTAAATCGAAATAATAGTGATTTGGTCTTCCTCCCGGCCAAGGTTCGATATGCTCTCTTGAAGATGGATCCGAATTAGGTACCTGCCCAACAACGCTATTAAAATAATTCACATACCTATCTCTGCCATCAGGATTTAAGCAAGGGTCTATAACAACAACTGTGTTTTTTAACCATTCGTTAGCTTGTGCGTTTGTACCAGATGATAAAGTATATAGCATTTTCATGGCTGTTTCGGTAGAATTTGCTTCGTTACCATGCACATTGTAACTCAACCATAAAATTGCTGGCTGTGTTGTTAAATCTACACCTATTGATTTTCCAGTTGCTAAGGATAAATTGTTCGCTCTAATCTGCTCTAGTTTGCCAATATTTTCGGGCGAAGATATTACAGCGGCAAGTAATGGCCTACCTTCGTTGGTTTTGCCATACTCTATAAGCTTTACATTTTTAGCAGAACCGGCAGCCGTTTGCCTAAAATATTCTGCAACCTTATAGTGAGGTGTGAAATGAGAACCGAGTTCATAGCCCAAAAAATCATCGGGCGATTTAACCTGAGCCTGTACAAATAAAATAGAAGACAGCGTTAGTAAGCAGATGGTAAAGAGTTTCTTCATAATTAATAATTTTATCTAATGTACTAATTTTGTTTTTTGTTGATGCGAAAGCTTAATTTTACAACAAAAATTTTTCAAATAGCATGATTACGACCGAAGAATTATACAAGCACTATCTAAAAAATCCAGTAATTTCTACAGATACCCGAAATATTTCTGAAGGTTGTATCTTTTTTGCCTTGAAGGGCGATAATTTTAATGCTAATGAATTTGCTGAACAAGCCATTGAAAAAGGAGCCTCATTTGTTGTAATTGATGAAGATAATTTTGCCGTTAGCAGCAAATGTTTAGTAGTTAATGATGTGCTTTCTACCTTACAGGATTTAGCTCGTCATCATCGTAAGCAGTTGAATATTCCAGTTATTGGATTAACGGGTAGTAATGGCAAAACCACAAGCAAAGAATTGATAAACGCTGTTTTAGCAGAGCGATACAAAACTTTTGCCACTTTTGGCAACTTAAATAATCATATTGGTGTTCCACTATCTATTTTATCAATTACAGACGATGCTGAAATTGCAATTATTGAGATGGGTGCTAATCATCAAAAAGAGATTGAATTATTATGCACTATTGCGCAACCAACTCACGGCATTATTACTAATGTTGGTATGGCACATTTGGATGGTTTCGGTGGATTCGAGGGCGTAAAAAAAGGTAAAGCAGAGCTCTACTCTTATCTTAAAAAAATCAACGGCTATACTTTCATCAATAGAAATAATGATTTTCTATTGGAAATGAGTGCTGCAGCAGGTTTAACAAAACTAATTTATTACGGGACTGAAAACGGCAACACCATTAAAGGAAGCTTAAAAAGCAGTGACCCATTTATAGAGGTTGATTGGACAAACCACGATGATTCTACATCAGTTAAAACTAATTTAACAGGAAGTTATAATTTTGAGAACATTTTGGCGGCGATTTGTATCGGCGATTTCTTTGACATGGAGGCTGAAGAAATCAACCGTGGCTTAGCTAATTATCAACCTAAAAACAATCGCTCTCAACTAACAAAAACTGAAAGAAACACTGTTATTTGCGACTTTTATAATGCCAATCCAAGCAGTATGAGTGCCGCATTAACTAATATTTCTACACTTACTGCTGATAAAAAGATTGCAATCCTTGGCGATATGTTTGAACTTGGTCCAGAGTCTGAAACACAGCATCAGCTTATTGCAGAACAAGCTTTTAACAGTGATTTAGATGAAATAATCTTTATTGGCAAATATTTCTACGCTTTTAAAAAATCATCAAAAGGAACTTTCTTCGAAACTCCAGCAGAAGCAGCCAATTATCTTAAAGCAAACAAAATTACAGATGCTTTGGTATTGCTCAAAGGCTCCAGAGGGATGAAACTAGAAAGTTTGTTAGAATATTTATAGTTTCAAGATCCGTAATTGCGAATTTTCTAATTGCTATTTCACTTCCTCTACCAAAACGCCAACATCACTTATTTCCACAAGTGGGTTATCACGCATATTTTGCTCAATTTCTATCTCGAAATTACCCGTGTGCGCAAAGTGATGATTTGTTAATAGCGGAAGTTTGTAACTAAACAAATTCCCGGAGCCACTACCTAGCCATTCGCCATCATTTTTTGCAAGGCGATATTGATAACGCTTGGTTATTATGTTTTTTCCATCCTTAAAATGAACCAAAACAAAAATATTGGCGTAATGGTAATCTGCTGTATGCCTTAACTTAAAATAGATGTTATAAGCTTTTGCGCTATCCTTAATTACAACAGGAGTTGATATATGATTGCGATAAGTCCATTTTCTTTCTGGAATTTCTACATTACCATCTACAATACTCGAAGTACAACCCGCAAAAAGTGAAGCAAAAAACATAAAAGACAGTAAAATAACTTGCCTTTTATTCAGTAGCTGGTTTATTTTCTGAGCCATTATTATTATTTCGGCGGTTATTGTTTTTCCTGCGGTTATTTCTACTTTTATTCTTGCTCGGTTCAGGCATATTTCCTCCTTCCGCTAACGGTTTAGCTTCAGTTTTAACAACAGGCTTAGCTGCCTGATTTTGCTGAGGCTTCGACCCATTTTGTGGTTTTGGCCCTTGCTGCTGAGCTTGTTGAGCATTAGGTTGTTGCTTTTGTTGATTAGGATTTTGCTGAGATTTAGGCTGCGCTGTTTTCTCGTTAACAGTAACCCTTTCTCTTTTATTTTGATTATTACTGCGATTATTTTTCTGATTAGCGTTGCGGTTCTGATTATTGTTTTTGCCTTTAGAACGCTCATCTAAACGAGTTAAACTATCCTGACCAACAACATTTTCATAATCGAAAGATTTCTCAACAACAATAGGAGCAGCAATTTGAATCGCTTCTTCTTTTAAATTAGGCGCTTTCTTACCTGCTTTATTCATTACCATGATTTCTTTTACACGAGCTGCTGCAACCGGAATCCAGTTTTCATCGCCCTGGTAACTAAACCACATAATTTTTTTGAAAATATCTGTTTTTTGGTGACGGGCATAACCTGCTTCCGTATCCAGATTTTCAATCCTATCCGGAATATCTTTTAAAGCATCTAGATAAGTATCTAATTCATAATTTAAACAGCATTTTAACTTACCACATTGTCCTGCAAGCTTTAAGGTATTTAAAGAAAGGTTTTGATAACGAGCCGCAGCTGTAGAAACCGTTTTAAAGTTTGTTAACCAGGTAGAGCAACACAATTCGCGACCGCAAGAACCAATTCCGCCTAAACGGCCAGCTTCCTGGCGCATACCAATCTGACGCATTTCTATACGAATACGGAAACTTTCAGCCATTTTTTTAATCAGTTCGCGGAAATCTACACGACCATCAGCAGTATAAAAAAATGTTGCTTTGGTTTTATCGGCCTGATAATCAACATCACTAATCTTCATAGAAAGACGTAAATCTAATGCCAGCTTACGAGCCTTATGCATGGTTTCCCATTCCATTTCTTTCGCGGCATTCCATTTTTCTACATCAGCCTCTGTTGCTTTGCGATATATTTTTTTAACCACTTGGTCCATTGGCGTTTTGCGACGCTTCATTTGCACACGAACCAACTCACCTGTTAGCGAAACATGACCAACATCGAAACCACCAGTTGGGCCTTCAACAGCAACCAGCTCACCAATTTCAAGGTAAATATTATCGTTATTTAGAAAAAATTCTTTCCTCGAACCTTTAAATTTTACTTCTGTAACCTGAAAAGGTTTATAATTAGAAGGCATATCCAGGTTGGATAGCCAATCGTGAACTTCCATTGTTTGGCAACCACCGGTGCCGCATGAGCCATTACTTTTGCATCCATTAGGGGTGCAACCACCACCTGTCGAACAACTTCCACATCCCATATTAATTGTATATATATTGAGTCCCCGTAGGGAGCGTTTTAAACTTGATAATTTTTACCAATTGTAAAGATACATCTAAAAACAGAATTTTCGGATTTGCATTTCTTTCAATGTGATAGTGTGCCTTCTCTAATTCGCCAATAATTGCCTCGGCCATAGGTAAGGTAAGCACATGCTGGCTCAATTTTTTTGCCGTTTCCATGGTTAATGGCGGTAATTTTACTAATTCTTCGGCTCCGCTAATAATTAAACAACATTCGCGTAAATAATTTACACCGTATTTTAAAAAATTCTTCTGATTTTCTCTTCCCCACTTTGCGGCCTCGTCTGTAAAATCAATTAAATCAGGTACTCTGTTTCCATAGCCCATCCTTAACCAATTAGCAAATATACCCGAACTATCATTTTGCGTATCAGCGGCTAATGCTTTTGCTTCGATTAAATTTCCATCAGCCAAGAAAGAATAATCTACAGCTTGGTGCTCGGTTAACCCACTATTTTCGAGCAGATAAGCAGAAACCTCTTCACTTGATAATTTCGGGATTTTAACAATTTGTGTCCTCGATAAAATAGTTGTCAAAATCTGATCCTGACTTTGCGCAATAAGAATAAATAATGTATTTGCAGGTGGTTCTTCTATCAGTTTCAACAAAGCATTTCCTGCCTTATCTAAATATTCGGGCAACCACATAATTAAAACTTTAGTTTCGGCCTCAAAAGCTTTATAACTTAGTTTTTTAATAATATCGTGGCATTCTCCTATCGGGATATTTGCCTGTTTATTTGCCGCTTCGAGTTTTGAGCGCCAAACATCCATATCAAAATAAGGATCGCTAAGCAACATATTTCTCCAGTCATCTAAAACATCAACAGCAGTTTTAATACTTGCTGAGGCAAAAAACGGGTAAGAAAAATGTAAATCGGGATGAATTAATCTCTCGTATTTACGACAGCTTGAGCATTCGCCGCAACTATCTGCTTCTTGTTTGTCTAAACAGTTAATAAATTGCGCATAAGCTATAGCCAAAGGTAAAGCTCCTGAACCAGCAGGCGACAAAAATAGCTGAGCATGGCTTACGCGGTTTTCTTTAACCGTTTGCACCAACTGTTGCTTAATTCTTTCCTGACCGATGATTTCTCTAAACTGCATTTGGTGCAAAGTAAGAAATAGATATGAAATGTTTGTTATTATTCACAAGATTTTGACTTTTACCAAACCTCCACAAAGCGTCAACTAATCATTAAGTTTATTACTTATAAATGATAGTTCATTTTATATTTTAACTATTCCGAGTTATTTTATCTATTTGGTTTTCATTATATTTGACCCTCATCAAAACTTCTAACCTAACTTATTGCTCATACAAATGAACTTTTTAAAGTCTTTGTTAATGCTTTTTTTATTGCTCTCAACAATAACAAGCTTTAGCCAGAAAAAAATTAAAACGATCAAAATAATCGTTTTAAACGAAAGGAATATTCCATTCGAAAACGCTACCGTTCAACTACTTTCGGCCAAAAAATTAAGCTTTATCAAAGCAGGTAAAACTGATAAAAAAGGTGTGGTAATTTTTGGTGAGCCTACTTTTGGGGATTATGTTTTTAATGCAAAAGCTGTTGGTTACGAAAGTCGTAAAACAGCTCTTGTTAAATCTCCATTTGCATTTAACAGTTTAACTGTTAAAATATTACCAACAAGCATGGTTCTTAGAGAAGTCATTGTAGAAGGTAACAAACCGCTCGTTCAGCAAGTAAAAGGTAAAATTGTTGTAAATGTTGATGCAGGTTTAACAAATACAGGAACTACAGTTTTAGAGCTTCTTGAAAAATCGCCTGGAGTCATGGTAAATCGCGAGGGTGAAATAAGCTTACAAGGTAAATCGACAGTACTGGTTATGATTGATGAAAAACCTACTTATTTATCGGGAGTAGACCTAACCAATTTACTTTCGAGCATGAGTTCTGCCCAGGTTAGTCAGATAGAATTAATTACCAACCCATCAGCTAAATACGATGCAAGTGGAAACGGTGGCATTATCAATATTAAAACAAAAAAGAACACACAAGAAGGTTTTAATGGAACAATTACGGTTATTGGTGGATGGAGTCGTGATTATAAAAACAATAACAGCCTTTTAATTAATTATAAAAAAGGAAAAATAAATGCTTTTGCTTCTGCAAGCTATAATGCAAATAATAATTTTGTTGATATTAATGCGCACAGAAGTTACCTTGGAGCAAACAACTCTATAACTGGTTTGCTTGACCAGACTACAGCAATTTCTAACCTTACGCATTATCAGTTTTTAAAAACGGGATTAGACTTTAATGCTTCTAAAAACACAACAATTGGTTTAGCATTAAGTGGTACATTAATTAAAAGAGACGGAGAAAGTGATGCACTTGCTACCTGGAAAAAAGCATCTGGCAGTATAGACTCTGCTGTTTCAACTAATAGCACAAGCTTATACAAATTTAAAAACGGTGCTATAAATCTTAATCTAAAGCAATCTATTGGAGAGCAACAAGATATATCAGTTGATTTAGATGTGTTAAACTATACCATGAATAACAATCAGGAGTTTACAAACAGGCTGTTAACATTTAATGGTTATACCCAAGGCATCGATATTGATATTCCTTCTACAATAAAAATATATTCTGCGAAGATAGACCATACCATTCATTTTGGTAAAAATGCACAGTTAGAATCTGGATTAAAGACATCTTCAATTCGAACAGATAACATTGCCGGATACACAAACTTCAATGATATTATGCGTACCATTGATTTAAACAGAAGCAATCACTTTAAGTACAAGGAAAATATCAATGCTTTTTACAGCACCTATCAACAGAAAATAGGACGAATAAGTGCTCAGTTAGGCTTAAGGTATGAACATACAAACTACGATGCCAATCAACTTGGAAATTCAGCAAAACCCGAATCCTCTTTTTCCAGGACTTATGACAACCTTTTTCCGTCGGGCTATTTAAGTTATGATATCGATTCTCTAAATTCATTTACATTAACCGCCAGTCGAAGAATCGATCGTCCTGCTTATCAAAAGCTAAATCCTTTCACTTTCATTATTAATAAATATACTATTCAAAGGGGTAATCCATATATTGTACCTCAATACAGCTGGAATTTGGAACTTAGTCACCGCTTTAAGCAAATTATTACCACATCGTTATCATACAGTGTTGTTAACAACTACTTTTCACAACTTTTTCTTTCAGAAGGAACGGATGTTTTAATTTATACCGATGGTAATGTTGGAGAAATGAAAAATCTGGGCTTATCGGTTTCCTTGCAAATCTACCCCACCAAATGGTGGGCATTGAATGGGCAGGGAAATTTCAATTATAAAAAACTCGAAGGTTACCAAAACATCAATTATCAATCTTCTATAAATCAATTTCAATTTAGCCTTAGCAACCAGTTCAATATTTCCAAAACCCTTAACGCCGAGCTGTCGGGTTTCTACATTACAAAAGCACGAAACGATTTGCAAGAACTATTATACCCTAATGATCAAATTTCGGCAGGTTTATCTAAATCAATTTTAAAAGGCAAGGGAAGCTTGAAATTTAATGCCCGCGATATTTTCTTTACACAGCGAATGGAAGGACTTACGGAATTTCCGCAAGCACAAGAATATTTCAAAATAACCCGAGATAGCAGGCTTTTTGTACTTAGTTTTACTTATCGTTTTGGCAAACCATTAAAAGTAACTAAACGCTCAAATGGTGGCGCAACCGATGAAATGAGAAGAGCTGGTTCTTAATTTCATAAAATGCTTTTCCATTCCCTACTGTTAGTGGTTATTACACCTTTTATATTTAGAAACTGGGGTTAAAAAACCCATTCCTCAAAAAACCTTACATTTGGGGCTTTATATATTTTTATGCCCAGAATTCTCGCATTTGATTATGGAACTAAACGTATTGGCATTGCCGTTACCGATCCTTTGCAAATAATTGCAACAGGTTTAGATACCGTACACCCGCTAGATGCAATAGAATACATTAAGAAATATTTATTAACAGAACAGGTTGAAGCTTTTGTTATAGGCGATCCAAAGCAAATGGATGGCTCTGATTCTGACTCTAAACAACATGCTAAAGGGTTTTCAACATTGCTAAAAAAAGCATTCCCAACTATCCCCCAATATTGGGTTGATGAACGTTTTACATCGAAAATGGCTCAACAAGCCATTATGCAAAGTGGGTTAAAAAAAAGCGACAGACAAAATAAAGAACGGGTAGATACTATCGCGGCAACGATTATTTTACAATATTTTATGGAAACCAACCGTTTATAACCAAATAAAATGAGCCTGATAAACGACGACTTACAAGATTTATTAATCAAATACTGCGAACCTGAAAGCGAACTACTACAAAATATAGATCGCGAAACCAACCTTAAAGTATTAATGCCTCGCATGTTATCTGGCCATTATCAGGGCCGTGTTTTAAGCATGTTAAGTAAAATGAATTCGCCAAGAAGAATTCTTGAAATTGGCACATTCACCGGTTATGCCACACTTTGCCTGGCTGAAGGCTTAACCGCCGATGGTTTAATTTACACCTTAGATATTAACGAAGAACTCGAAGATATGGTTCGGGAGAGTTTTAGCAAATCGGCTTATAACGATAAGATAAATTACATTTTAGGCGATGCAACAAAAACTATTAACAGCTTAGAGGATAGTTTCGACATCGTTTTTATAGATGCTGATAAAAAAAACAATGGAACTTATTACGACCTGATTTTCGATCGTGTTCGCCCCGGCGGAATTATAATTGTAGATAATGTTTTATGGAGCGGCAAAGTACTTCAGGACAAGCAGGATAAAGACACTAAAAACATAACTAGCTTTAACGATAAAATAGCTGGCGATGAGCGGGTTGAAAAGCTAATCCTTCCAGTTAGGGATGGTTTATTTATAATTAGGAAGAAATAGCATAATCTTCTTTGCTTAGCACCTTGCAATGAAGAAAACACTAAAAAAATGAAAAGAATATTTACTTTTTGCCTTTTAATAATCGCTACGGTTATTGCAAAAGCGCAAAGCACTGAAGATTACATTTCAGAACATGTAGAGTTTGCTCAAGGTTTAATGCGGGATCATAAAATTCCGGCAAGTTTAATTTTAGCGGTAGCCATTCATGAGTCTGCAGCAGGTAACAGCAGAATTGCGCAGCAACTTAACAATCATTTCGGTGTAAAAGGTCCAAATAATAATACAGAGATCCGTTCATCTTACCGTGATTATTTAAGTGCTGACGAGTCTTACAGCCATTTCGTAGAAATTATGGAAACACGTTCGCCTTTTAATAACCTGTTTGAAAAATATGATCAGTACGATTATAAAGGTTGGGCGAGAGGCATTCAGCGTTCGGGTTATGCACAAAGCAGAAGTTGGGCAAGTCAAGTAGTGGCATTGATAAAAAAGTACGAACTTTATAATTATGACGAACGCCCAGAAGGCTATGAAGAACCAGTTTATGCGACTACAAAACATCGAAAAAGAACTTCTAAAACTAGAAATAGTAAAAGTTATACTGTAAAATCGGGCGATAATTTAAGTGTTATCGCAAAAAAGAAAGGAACTACGGTTAAGACATTAATGAAAAAAAATGGTCTGAAAAAGGCTAACCTCAAACCGGGACAAAAAATCAAACTATAACCTTTTGTTTTCTACTTAATATTAAACCTATTATTTTTAACACCAAATGAATTTTAGATATCTCTATTTACTGCTAATCGTTGCTTTTCTTAGCTCTTGCGGAACACGTAAGTACTCAAAAAATAATAAACAGATAGAAAAGGCAGCAAACAAAGCCAACAATAACACTTATAAAAGCTATAATACTTTAAGTTACATAGAAGAGTTTAAAGCCGTGGCAATAGAAGAAATGAATGCGAATGGAATACCGGCAAGTATTACTTTGGCTCAGGGCATTTTAGAATCAGGAAGTGGTAATAGTGATTTAGCCAAATATGCAAATAACCATTTCGGTATAAAATGCACCTCAGATTGGAAAGGCAAGAATTATTTTAGAAATGACGATCAAAAAAATGATTGTTTCAGGGTTTATAAAGATGCTCGGGAATCATTTAAGGATCATTCTGAATTTTTAAAACGAAAACGCTATAGCGCATTATTTCAATTAGATAAAAACGACTATAAAAGCTGGGCTCAAGGACTAAAACAAGCAGGTTATGCAACTAACCCCAAATACCCAGATCTTTTAATTAATACCATAGAGAAATACCAGCTTTATCAATACGATCAATCAGAAAACGAAAAGCAAAAAATTGCTCGAGAGGATAGAGTTTTTAGTGAAATAAACCAGAATATTCCACAAGAAAAGGCAAAATTTACACCTGTTGATACGCCCCCGGCTGGTGCAAAACCGATTTTAGCCGATGGAACTTATACGGTTATCAAAGGCGATACACTTTACAATATTGCAAAGCGTTTTAACATCAGCATTGAAGATTTAAAAACGTTGAACAATATAACCACCGATGGCATAAAACTTGGGCAGGTATTGAAGGTTAAATAATGTTAATCAAATTTAATGCTGACCAGTAAATTGTAGTTTTGTTATCTAATGAAATTTTTAATTGCTTTTATATATTTCTTTTGCCTATCGGCGATGCTTTATGCGCAGACAAAACCTGTGCAAGGCGTTGTTATTGATAAAGAAACTAAACAGCGGTTGGCAAAGGTTTATATTTACAACACCCGTAGTGGCGATGGGATGTATAACACAACAAAGGGCGAATTCAGCACATTTGCAATCCCTGGAGATACATTAGTTGCAGCACTTTCTGGTTACGGTGTAGATACTGTTATTTTTAAAGGGCAGCCTGCAGCCTATTTTCAACTAAAATCGTTAGGGATTAGATTAAGGGATGTTTTAATTCAGCAAAAGAAATTATCGCCACAAGAACAATATGAAAAAACGATAAAAGAATATCGTTATGCCACCCAAAGAGGCAGCAGTAAAGATTTAATTAACTTAGGGAATGGCGGAGTTGGCCTTGGCATAGATGCAATATATAATTTATTAAGCCGGCAAGGTAAAAACGCAAGGCATTTGCAAAAAATACTCGAAAAAGATTATCGGGAAGATATGATTGATTACCGCTTTACGCCTGGCCTCGTTCAACAAATTTTAGGTTTAAAAGATCCGGAGTTGAAAGATTTTATGCAACAATATCGCCCAACTTATCAATTCGTGTTAGACGCGAATGATTATGCTTTTAATCTTTTCGTTAGAAATGCTTATAGAAGTTACCGAATGAATCCACAGGCATTGCGATTACCAGCATTGCCGCAACTTAGCATTGATAAGCTGTGAAAGCACCTATATTGATTGTTAAAAATCTACCCGCCGAAGGAATGGCTATTTTCCCTTTCATTTTACTAAAAAAGGAAAGCTACAAATCGGATAAACAGATTGTCAATCATGAAAAAATTCATTTAAGGCAACAGTTGGAGCTTTTGGTTTTCCCTTTTTATCTTTTGTATCTCATTAACTATTTAATTAATCTACTGCGATATAAAAAACACGATTTAGCCTATAGAAAAATTATTTTCGAAAAGGAGGCTTATAGATATGAAAATGACTTGAATTATCTTAAAAATGGCAACTGGTTTGGGTGGCTGTTAACTGACAAAAAACAGAATTAACTTCCACAGGGCAAAGTTTTAAAGTTTTAAATTATATGCTTTAATTTTATTCATTGACTGTTCAAAAACCTAAAATTCTAATACTCAAATTAAAATCATTTCGTTAAACCTTTTTATCTCTAAGTAATTTTCTTTTTCTTTGTAGCCAATGAAGAATTTTTTAGCCTTCCTAATCGTCATTTTAAGCCTCAGTTCAGCGAAATTATACGCACAGGAGATTGATACAATTCCTATCAATACCAAAGATATGAACATTAAGCTTAAACGAAGTCCGTTGCCGAGCCGAAACTTACCTCTATCTTTTGAGCCAGTAAAACTTCGTCCGGCTGTTGTTAATGCAAAGGTTAATTACTGGAAAACGAAAACTTCTATTGGCATAAATATTAATCAGGCACAATTTAGCGACAATTGGAAAGGTGGTGGTGTTAACTCGATTGCTGTTGGTGGTTTACTAAACTGGAAGGCAGAATACAGTAAAAATAACTACAGTTACGTAAGCGAACTTATTCTTCAGTATGGAAAAATAAAAAACAAAGATCAGCTTCAGAAGAAAACCAACGACCGTATTTTTTGGGACAACAAAGCATCGTTTCAATTATCTAAAAATTGGTATTTCTTCGGTTCCATTAACTTTGAATCTCAGTTTGATAATGGTTACTCATATACTACTGTTAATGGTGCAGAAACCGCTACTTTAATTTCTAAATTTATGGGCCCTGGCTATTTAACCGAATCTATCGGTTTTGAATACAAGCCAAATAAATATTTCTCTACCAGAATTGGTACAGGAACAGCACGACAAACTTTTGTATTAGATACCGCGCTATATCGTACGAATGCTAAAAACTTTGGTGTAAGTCCTGGCAAACAATTTAGAAATGAATTAGCCTTTCAGATAGTAGCTGCATTTGATAAAGACATTTTCACAAACACGAATTTAAAAGCACGTTACGCCATGTTTATTCCATACGAAGACATTGCTATAAAGCGAGTAGATCATAGGCTGGATGTTGCCTTAACCGCAAAAATTAATCGTTACATGAACACCAGCTTAACAGGTGTTTTGCTTTATGACATGGATACAGGAACAAACAAAGTTCAGGCCAGTCAAACTCTTGCTCTAGGCTTTGCATTTGTATTTCCACGATAAAACCTAACCTCCTTTTTTTCCGTTTTCCCAGTAACAGGTTGTTTGAATTTGCTTATAGCTAACGCCTCTTTCTTTTAGGTATTTTTTAAACCGTTGAACAGATTTACCCCTTCCTGTAAGGTAAAAACTGGCATCTTTCCACATTTCCCAACATTGTGTGTGCATATTTTCCATCCATTCAATAGCGTTTTCCGCAGGAGCAATTAGTTCAGATTGAACAGTATCAATTAACAAACTAATATTCTTCAACGCAGCATCATTTTCTGCCTTTATTTCTAAAACACCAAAGTATTCATGTTCAGATTCTACTGCAACTTTTCCAAACCATTCGTATAAGCCTACGGAGGTTTCATCACCAAAGAAAAAATGTTGGTTTGAATTAAAATTGTACTTTATTTTAGCGTTATCAGCAATTAGTTTCAATCTATCCCCTTTTTGAATATTTATAGCCCAATTATTGCCTACGCCTTTTCTATTTAAAAAGAAAATGATTTTACAGGTTTCTGTTTCCATGTTAAAATCGGCTAGAGTATAATGTCTGTATTCATTAGAATTTACTCGGATAAGCACTTCATTTCCTGGAATAAAATCTGCTGTTAGAAAATCACCTTTAAAAGTAACGCACTTCAAATTGTTGCCAAGCATTTCTGTTTCCACTACATCAACCTCGTAAATTTTATTGCTGATAATTTTTTCCATTGTATTGGCGAACCAAGAGGGTATTTTCGGCATATTATTAATTTGTTTAGTAACTTTAGCCAAAAGTAATTATCCAATGTTTGTAGTGTTTTACACCAAAAGGATAAATATTTATACCAAACGGATTTTATGGCTCTAAGCGTTTACGATAAATTGAACAGGGAGTACGTTATTGGAAATACTTTAGATAATTTTCTGATAAACCAGCCACTTGTAACCGAACGCCGAGAAAAGTTCAGCTTCCCTTTCGGCGATGCCGAGCTTGTACAGATTGGTTTTTCGGGGATTTTTATTGTTTATGGTGATGTAATGGTGCGGGAAAATCAACTGCGTATTAAATCTTTTGACGAAATGAATTGGTTGAGCTTCATTTTTCTATTTATGGCGGTGGTATTGTAGAAAACTTTCTAACTAAAAGGCGTATTGCTATTAAGCCTAATCATCATAACATTGTTTACACGCCAGATTTTGATGGAACCGCAGAATTTCCAACACATCAGAATTTAAAATTTTTTGAAGTTCATTTTGATCGGAAGCGATTTATTGATTTAACAAAAGATAGCAGTGTTTTGCTTAGAAGGTTTGCAGATAAGATTATGAATAATAAATCTGTAGAAATATCGCAAACCGATTTACCTATAAGTTTAGCCATGCATAGTTGTCTTAACGATATTATGAATTGTCATTTTACAGGTGGCTTAAAGCTATTATTCTTACAATCCAAGTGCATGGAATTGCTTGCACTACAGGCTCAAGCTTTTGAATTAGAAGATAAAAAAACAGAAAAACCTAAGTTAAAATCTGCCTATGATAAAGACAGAATTCATTACGCCAGAGAATACTTGCTTAAACATGCAAATAATCCTCCATCGTTAACTGAATTGTCAAAACTTGTAGGTATTAATGAATTTAAGCTGAAGCAGGGCTTTAAAGAAACTTTTCAAAATACAGTTTTCGGATACCTTAGTGATTATAAGCTTATGAGAGCTAAAGAGCTTTTGGCCGATGGAGGAATGGATATTAAAAACATTGCAGACGAGTTAGGCTATTCTTCTGTTCAGCACTTTAGCAATGCATTCTGTAAGAAGTTTGGTGTAAGTCCGGGCAAGGCAAGGTAGGCTAAGCTAAACAATTAATCATCTGCATCAGACGAAACAGATTGCCGTAATATAGGGGCTTAAAATTCCAGGAATTATGCCCACTCCTTTCAAATATTAAATTTTCTTGTGCTTTTTCTTTAAATCGAGATAATCTACATAGTACAACACCTTAACCGAAAGACTGTTATTTTGCGGCGATGCTAAAATTCCGCTCAAGTTTTTATTATAACGCTGGGTGTAAAATGTATCATAGGTTTCGGCGGCATCCTTGTAAGATAAAGAGAGGGTGCTACCAGGAGCAAATTGCCAGGTATAAACAAAATCGATATTGAACACATTGTAGTTTCTATCGGTTCCAGTTAAGGTTGGACCTTGATAATCGGTTAAGTTTCCATCAGGTTTAAGCAGATAGAAATCCTTATTTCTTCTATCGCTCCAATAATGTCTTAAAACCACCGTTAAACCCATTAAATTGGTAAAAGTGTACTTCGCATCAAAAGAGTTTTCTACCGTTCTTCTATCATATTTAGAAAATATTGCCTGGCTTCCTTGCGATGTTACCCAGTTAACATAATTGTAATTCGGATTGAAATTTAAGTCTAAACCGAAGGCTATTTTATCATTTAACCTTAAATTTTGGAAGAAATAGAAATTGTATGATTTCCCTTTAAACAACTCCTGCTCGCGATAACGAATATTACCGCCAAAATTATAAGCCTTTGCTCTGTTTGGATTAATGTACAGACCAATTGTGAAGTTTTCTGGCGCTTTATATACCTGCCCGTTTCTGGCTTCGTAAAAGTCGTTAGCTTTCGCATCATAGTTAACATCTAATTCCGCTGACCACAAATTTTTAAATCGAACATAAGAACCTGCCTCAATTCCGAAACTTTGATAATCGCCTGGAGTTGCCCTTCGCGAATATGATGTATTAAACCAGTTTTGCCACTCGTTATACCATTTACTAGGCTTAAAAATATTATATCCGAAACCTATACGCTGATCTAAAAAGTTATTATTGGTGAAAAAACCCATATCCGACGGATCGAATTTATCATCTGCATAAACCTGGTTGTAGCTCCAGGTAAAATTGCCGCTCTGTTTACCAAAACGTAAGGTATAACTATAGCCAGTACTAGTTTCCTCGCCGCGTAAGTAACTCATTTTACCACCGCCATTAACAAAATATTTATTGCCTTTGTTATTTAAATTAAAAAGTAGCGCACTCACATTGGCATCATAAGCGCTGCCTTGTCTTAAAACATTTGTATTAATAAACGTTGCTGAGCTATTGTTTTTTAATGATTGATCGAAAACTAAAATATTGTAATTGGTTAAAGGCTGTGTTTCAACCTCACGAAGGTTCCCATTTGCATCTTCTACTTCAGTTTGCATACTATTGGTTATCGCGTTAAAAATACCAATACCTAAACCTTTTGCCGTACGACCTGAAATTTTAGTAGCATTTAAAACTTTAGCTTCGGTTTGGTCTTTGATAATTTTATCATCGCCTTTTATTTCGCTGTAATTGGAATATGCAGGAATAGAGCCAATTCGTTTCGAATAAAACAAATCGCCTTTGTTAAAAAGCTCTGTTCCTTCGGTAAAAAACTGTCGGTTTTCATTAAACTTAACTTCGAAAGGTGTAAGATTTAGAATTCTATTATCAGATTGGACCTGACCAAAATCGGGTACCAGAGTCATATCTAAAGTAAAACTATTATTAATGCCATATTTCACATCCATACCGCCATTAAACCTTGAAGTCATATTTTTTACCCCAGGAATATTTGCTGGATAGTGATTTGCATACGCTGAAATATAAGGGGAAAATGATAAACGAAGCGGTGGTTTAATATCCTTTATTCCAGTCCAAAGCCCTTCCTGATTAATAAAGCCATTAACGGTTGGGCTTACAAAATTCCAAAAGGTTTGGGTATTTGATCGCTGAATTCTTCTGCTAAAATTTAAGCCCCAGTTTTGAATATCTTTACCTGAAAAACGCAAAGCCGAATAGGGGATTTTCATTTCGCAAGTCCATCCTAAGTCATCTATTTTAACGGCACTTTCCCAAACAGCGTTCCAGTTTGGGTCTTCATCACCAACCTGCGAATATTTAGCATCGAACTGAACACCTGCAGCGGTAACAAAAAAACCATTTCCATTCATTTTATCGTAAAACGGATCCAAAATAATGGATATAAAATCTGCATTACCAATATTATCACGAGATACCAGCTCGTGCGAAACACTATCCTTATTATCGTACATTCTAGCACAAACGTACACTGCAACATCATCGTAAATTACTTTCATTTCTGTGCGCCTATCCTTTGCTTCAACTCTTCCGGGTACAGGTCTAATCTCAAAAAAATCGGTTGCAATTGGTACATTTATCCAACAGCCATCGTCTAAAACACCATCAATTTTGGGTATATCTACTGTTCTGACAGCAGGTAATTGCTTTTGCTTTGCAGAATCCTGAGCCTGAGTACAGGTATAAAAAAATATGCTCAATAGAAGCAATAGGAATTTCATTTGGATGGTTTAGTCATCATAAGACTAATGCTTTGCGAAAATGTTGCACCAAAAGAAAAAAATAACCCAGGTAATTTAGATTTTTTTGAAGCGCAAAAGTTCTGCCTTTCAATTTCTTGCTTCCCGTGTTTCGCGGTGTCATGCCTCCTTGCTTCAGGCTATAGCGCTGCACCCAAGGCTAAAAAGGCAAAATAGAGGCTATTTTAACGTTCTTCAACAAGCCACTGTCCCTAACGACAGAAGCGGGGCAGCCCCGAGTATTTAACGAGGGCTACAGCGAATGGCGGGGCTGAAGTTTCCGAATGCTATAGACCGTTCATTTTCAAAAACCCTGTAAAACTGTTTCATCAAAAAAACATTTTTGATACTATGTTGCAGCGATTTACCATCAAAATTTGATACATTTGCGTTTCATTAAAATCATTAGCTTTTGCTTCAGGGCAACAAGCTTTTAGCTTATAAAAAGATGTTTGATAATTTACAGGACAAGCTAGACAGAGCATTTAAAGTATTAAAAGGACAGGGCAGCATTACGGAAATCAACGTGGCAGAAACCATGAAAGAGATTCGTAAAGCATTATTAGATGCCGATGTTAACTATAAAACAGCCAAAGCATTTACCGATGATGTAAGGCAAAAGGCGTTAGGGCAAAACGTGCTAACAGCCGTTTCTCCTGGTCAGTTGCTTACCAAAATAATGAACGACGAACTTGCTGCTTTAATGGGTGGCGAAGTTGCAGAGTTAGAAACAAAAGCAAACCCAACAATTATTTTAATTGCAGGTTTAAACGGTGCGGGTAAAACCACATTTGCAGGTAAATTAGCATTACACTTAAAAGGTAAAGGCAAAAAACCTTTATTAGTTGCTGGCGATATGTATCGCCCGGCTGCTGTAGATCAGTTAGAGGTTTTAGGAACTTCAGTTGGTGTTTCAGTTTACGCCAACCGCGATTCGAAAGACCCGGTTGCTATTGCTTTAGAAGGTATTGCTCACGGTAAACAAAATGGAAATAACGTAATTATCATCGATACAGCTGGTCGTTTGGCGATTGACGAATCTTTGATGAACGAAATTTCTGAAGTTAAAGCTAAAACCCAGCCACACGAAATTTTATTCGTAGTGGATTCGATGACTGGTCAAGATGCCGTAAATACCGCAAAAGTATTTAACGATAGATTGGACTTTACAGGTGTTGTTTTAACCAAATTAGATGGCGATACACGTGGTGGTGCTGCGCTTTCAATTAAATCGGTAGTTAACAAGCCGATTAAATTTATTGGTACTGGCGAGAAAATGGAAGCACTTGATGTGTTTTATCCAGACCGTATGGCATCGCGTATTTTAGGTATGGGTGATGTGGTTTCGCTTGTTGAACGTGCTCAAATGCAATTCGACGAGAAAGAAGCTGCAGAGCTACAGAAGAAAATCCGTAAAAATAAATTCGATTTCAATGATTTCTACAACCAGATTCAGCAAATTAAGAAGATGGGTAATATGAAAGACTTGATGGGAATGATTCCTGGGGTTGGCAAAATGATGAAAAATGTTGATATCGAAGATGATGCATTTAAATCAATCGAAGCTATAATCCAATCGATGACACCTTTCGAAAAGGAAAACCCAGATAGCATACAGCAAAGCCGTCGTTTACGTATTGCAAAAGGCTCTGGCCGCAAAATCGAAGAGGTTACCAAACTAATAAAGCAATTTGAAGATATGCGCAAAATGATGAAGCAGTTTTCTAATCCTGCCGCAGCAGCAGCAATGATGAAAGGTATGCCGAAAATGCCATTCGGAAGATAATATAAAGCTTAAAGAATATTAGAATCTCAATCAGAAATGGTTGAGATTTTTTTTTGGAAATGATTTATCATTTTATGATTGCTGCCATTCGGCTTTTCTTTCTGCACATATAAAATCAAAGCTTATTCAACCTAAAAAACACCGTATAAAAGAAATGCCTTTGGGAACCACTCCAAAGGCATAATCAACCTAAACCTCAAACTAAACTATGAAAACTCTTTGCCTTTTCAGGCTATATTATCAACTCTGCGCTTGCAGAAATATTATCATTTCCTTTAGGAGATAAAATAAATAATTTCTTTCTCTTTTTGGTGGTGCAAAGGTAACAACAATTTTTCAATTACAAAATATTTATTTAAAAATAATTATTTAATACAAATCCGTGACAATTAGCGTGTTTTATACAGTAAAAATATTCAAATTAAACTACTTATAATCAGAGATTTGAATATAATCCGTACAGAAATCATATTCCTGAATTTGGTTAGAACCAATTATTGTTAACCTGTCTTTAGCAAAGTTTTTCATCAATTCTCGATACCAATTAATACCCTGAACGTCTAAATTGCTGGTAGGTTCGTCTAAAAACAATATTGGTGTATCTGCGCAACAAGCCAAAGCTAGTTTGGTTCTTTGCTTCATTCCCGACGAAAAATACTTAATTTCTTTGTTTGCAGATTTTTCTAAACCTAACAGTGAAATCAGCCTCTTTGAATCTAAATCTTCGGCTATTTTTTTAAATTTGAAATGGAAATCAATGATTTCCTTAAGTGTAAAGGTTTCAACCAATTCTAAATACGGAGCGGCTAAACTAATATGCTTATAAATATCTTCAACCGGAATGTCTTTGGTATCCGAAAATGATATTTCGCCTTCAGAAGGAATTAAGCTACCCATCAAAACACTTAATAAAGTTGATTTACCAGAGCCATTTGGTCCAAGTATAGCGTAACTATTACCTAATACAAATTCTTTATTAAGCCCTCTAAAAATCCATTCTTTATTAAAACGGCGACCAACATTATCTAATTTTATCTTCATTATTTAAGTATCACGTATCAAAGTTCCTTTCAGACACTTAAAGGTTTTTTCATACAAACGCTATTCTCTACACCAATATACTGACCATAATTTTCTGTGATTTGATAACCAACCTTTTGATAGAGCGCTATGGCTTCTGGTTGCTTTTACCTGTTTCTAAAACGCATTCAGAAAAGCCTAATGCTTTAGCCCAAGTTTCTAATTCATTTAGAATTTCGGCGGCAATACCTTGTTTTCTGTAATTAGGATGAACAAACATCCTTTTTACTTCAACGGCATTTTTAGAGAATGGCTTAATTGCACCGCAAGCTACAGGCACATTATTTTGGTAAGCAACAATAACTTCTTTAATTGTATCAATCTTATTAAATTGAGCATAAAAAGCATGTCCATTACCATCTATTACGGCTAAATCTTCATCCAATAAAACGACCAATTGTTTAAAATCAGTATTATCTGAATTGCTTCGAATTAGCGTTAAATTAATCATGAATATTTAGATTTTGTTTTAAGGTTATTGGTTTTACCTTAATACCTTTCACTTTACTAGCTTCCCATCCCGAAGCCCTTCATCACACCTCTGTTAGAATTGCGGATAAAATCTACAATCTCATCGCGAATTTCGGTAGGTTTAAATTCTGCCTCAATCATATCTAAGGCTTTAGTTACATTATTGTGCTTTACGAAAAGTACCCGATAAATTTCCTGAATCTCATCAATTTGCTCATTTGTAAAGCCTCTCCTACGTAAGCCAACGGAGTTAATACCAGCATATGAAAGTGGCTCTCGAGCGGCTTTAACATAAGGCGGAACATCTTTACGAACTAATGAACCACCAGTTACGAAAGCATAAGAACCAACTTTAACAAACTGATGTATTGCAACCAATCCTGCTAAAACTACGTTATTTCCAATGGTAATATGACCGGCTAAAGTTGTGCTGTTAGAGAAAATACAATTATTCCCAACCTCACAATCGTGAGCAATATGCGAATAAGCCTGGATTAAGCAATTGCTACCAATTGTTGTTTTCCATTTATCCTTAGTACCACGATTAATGGTAACGCATTCTCGGATTGTTGTATTATCACCAATTTCTGCGGTTGTAACCTCGCCGGCAAATTTTAAATCCTGGGGTTCACCAGAAATAACTGCGCCTGGAAAAATACGACAGTTTTTACCGATACGTGCGCCATCCATAATGGTTACGTTCGAACCAATCCATGTGCCTTCTCCAATTACAACATCTTTATGTATAACTACAAATGGCTCAATAACTACGTTTTCGGCAATTTTTGCTTGTGGGTGTATGTATGCTAAAGGCTGTATCATTATTGAGCTGGTTCTATTTGTTTAATTTTAGATATTTGAGCCATCATTTCAGCCTCAACCACGATTTTTTCGCCGACCATACCAACACCTTTCATTTGGGCAATGCCTCTTCTGATTGGCTCCAGTAAGTCGCAACGAAAAACAATTGTATCGCCAGGAAGCACTTGTGCTCTGAAACGTACATTATCAATTTTTAAAAAATAAGTTAAATAATTCCTTGGATCAGGAACGGTACTTAATACCAAAATACCGCCAACTTGCGCCATTGCCTCAATCTGAATTACACCAGGAAAAACTGGCGCACCAGGAAAATGTCCTTTAAAAAACTCCTCGTTCATAGTTACGTTTTTAACGCCCACAACGTGATTTTTCGAAAGTTCTAATATCTTATCAACAAATAGAAAAGGCTGGCGATGTGGCAATATGTCCATAATTTGAACAATATCATATAATGGCTTTGCGCTTGGATCGTACACCTTTTGAATTTTTTTATTTTTCTCCTTTTTAATCGCAGCCTTGATTTTTTTGGCAAAAGCTACGTTTGCAGCATGACCCGGACGGGCAGCCATGATGTGACCTTTCAAATGCATACCAACCAAAGCTAAATCGCCAATCATATCTAATAATTTATGACGGGCAGGCTCGTTTTGATAGCGAAGTTCCATATTATTCAGGATTCCCTGAGGAGCTACATCAATATCTTTACGGTTAAATAATTTTGCTAAATGATTTAACTCATCTTTGGTTACTTCTTTATCTACAATTACAATTGCATTGTTTAAATCGCCACCTTTAATTAAGTTATGTTGTAACTGATATTCTAATTCGTGCAAGAAACAGAAAGTTCTGCAAGAAGCTATCTCCTTTTTAAATTCAGCTATTGTGTTAATTCCAGCATGCTGACTTCCCAAAACAGGTGAGTTATAATCAATCATGCAAGTAAAACGATAGTCATCCAATGGCATGGCTACAATTTCTACTTTTCTATCGGCTTCAGTATAAGTTATGTTATGAGGAATGGTAAAATATTCGCGGTCGGCATTTTGTTCAATTGTACCAGCCTCTTCCAATAAATCTATAAACTGAATAGAGCTGCCATCCATAATTGGTGTTTCAGGACCATCAAGTTTAATTAGAACATTATCCAAATCCATACCCACTAAAGACGCCATAACATGCTCTACAGTACTTACGCTTGCTCCATTTTGAGTAATTGTTGTACCTCTTGAAGTATCGGTTACGTTATCTGCATCAGCATCGATAATTGGTTGTCCATCCAAATCAACACGTTGAAATTTAAACCCATGATTTTCTGGTGCAGGGCAAAAAGTTAAGGTAACATTAGCACCGGTGTGTAAACCCACTCCCGAGGCTGATATTTCTTTGTTAATCGTTCTTTGTCTAACGTTCATTGTTTATTGTATTCTTTTCCAGTTCTGATGTAAGTCTTTTCAATTCTTCTTCGAGCACGTTAATCCTTTTTTCTACATCTGGAAGATGCTTAAAAATTACAGAGGCACGCATCCAGTTACGCAAAGGTTGTGCTGGGCTGCCATGCCATTGTTTATTTTCTTCGGTGATATTAAAGTTAATCCCAGCTTGAGCACCTATCTGTGTGCCTTTTGCCAATGTTAAATGGCCTGCGATACCTACTTGTCCACCGATGACACTGTTTGGTCCTATTTTGGTACTACCAGAAACGCCCGACTGCGCAGCTAGAACTGTATTTTCGCCAATTTCTGCATTGTGCGCAATCTGAATCAAATTGTCGATTTTTGCACCTTTTTTAATAATTGTAGAACCCATTGTAGCTCTATCAACAGTTGTATTTGCCCCAATTTCGACATCGCTTTCTATGATAACATTGCCTATTTGTGGTATTTTATTGTAAGTGCCATCTTTTTGCGGCGCAAAGCCGAAACCATCGCTACCAATAACTGTGTTAGAGTGAATGATTACTCTATCGCCTATTACGGAGTTATGATATATTTTTACGCCAGGAAAAAAAGTGCAATTTTCACCGATTTTTGAATTAGCACCAATATAAGTTTGCGTAGTTACTTTAGTTCCTGCAGCTATTTCGACATTTTCTGCTACATAAGCAAAAGCACCAATAAAAACGCCTTTTCCTATTTTAGCGGTTGGGTCTACGTAAGCTAATTTATCAATACCAGATTGTTGTTCCTGAGCGTTTATAGCCTCATTATATTTATCTAATAAAACGGTAAACGAACTATATGGGTTTTCGACACGAATTAATGTGCTTGTAAAATCTTGTGTAGGATTAAAGTCTTTAGAAACGATAACGACCGATGCACGAGTTGAATACAAAAAGTTTTCGTACTTAGGATTGGAAAGAAAAGACAAAGAACCTTCTTTACCATCTTCTATTTTAGAGAGTTCAGTTACAGCTACATCAGGGTTACCATCTATGGAACCGTTTAAAAACTCGCTTATCTGCTTGGCAGTAAATTGCATCGTACAAAGGTAAATGTTAAATTGATATGAACAAAAAAACCTGTGAGGGTTAAATCTTGTATATTCTACACAATAATAAGACTTAAAACGGCACCAGAACTTAAATATTTTGTTAAAAAAACTTAAATCCCCCGAGGGTAGCAAAGGATATATTTTTCTACTGTTTTCTGCAACGACTCTAAATTAGATAAATCGGATGCTTTAGCAATATCAATAATATCGTTATTTTTCATTAATATCTTAATATTACCTACGCCGGCATTGTATGCCCTATTCTTAATAGAATCAGTAAAAACGAAGTATTTAGCTTCTTCGGGTTTTATTTCGAGCAAATCAATCGCTGCATTTTGTAAAAACGCAATACGATCAGCGTTAGCCATTTCATTACTCATTTCCACTTTGTACAAATTTCGTGAGGTTAACATTTTACAAAGCGTTGATAAAATTTTATCAGGATGCTTAACCCAAACTTTAACCGCAGCATAAATATCCTGATCATCTAGATTGGTAAAATGTTCTAAATTTTCTTGCTGCTCAAAGAAATTTTCTTCATTGATATCGTTTTTAAGGAAATAATTGAGTGATGGCGCAGCAAATAAGTTTTCGCCCGCGGCAGATAATTGCTTGGCCCTTTCGAGCAATTTAACTAAAATCATTTCGCCCGAAATAACGGTTTTATGCAAATAAACCTGCCAATACATCAACCTGCGAGCAATTAAAAATTTCTCGATAGAATAGATGCCCTTTTCTTCAATAACTAAATCGTCATCAAAAATGTTAAACATTTTAATGATCCTATCAAAACTGATTACACCCTCACTTACCCCAGTAAAAAAACTATCGCGGTTTAAATAGTCCATCCTATCCAAATCCAGCTGACCAGAAATTAACTGATGAAGGAATCTCTTAGGATAAGTACCATTAAAAATTTCTATTGCGTGGGTAAGTTTCCCATCGAAATGCTGATTCAATTCCCGCATCAGCTTTGCTGAGATATCCTCATGCTTAATACCGGTAACCAAAGAATGCTCCAATGCATGAGAAAATGGCCCATGACCAATATCGTGTAGTAAAATAGCCAATATGGCCGATTCTTCTTCGCCATCAGTAATTACATGGCCTTTACTTTTAAGCAAGCTAATAGCCAAACTCATTAAATGCATGGCGCCCAAAGCATGGTGAAAGCGAGTATGTAAAGCGCCAGGATAAACCAAATGCGTCATCCCGAGTTGCTTAATGTATCGCAAACGCTGAAAATACGGATGAGAAATTACATCGTAAACTAATTCTGTGGGAATACTGATAAACCCGTAAACCGGATCATTTATTATTTTCTTCTTATTCAATCGTTAAAAATAGTTAAATAGATAGATACGGTACAAAAATTGCTATTTTTATTTATAGTTTGATTAACTGCCAAAATATTAACGCAGTACTTATCCTTTTTTTACAAAAACATGCAAGAAACTAAAATATTGTGGGCCGATGACGAAATCGACTTGCTTAAACCTCATATATTATTACTTAACGATAAAGGTTATAACGTAACCACTTTCACCAACGGAAACGATGCGCTTGAAGCTTTCGGCAAAAGTCATTTCGATTTGGTTTTCTTAGATGAGAATATGCCTGGAATGAGTGGAATTGAAACACTTTCGGCTATAAAAAATCTAAATCCTGATGTTCCGGTTGTGCTGATAACAAAAAGCGAAGAGGAAAATTTAATGGAAGATGCTATCGGTAGTAAAATCGATGACTATTTAATAAAACCCGTAAACCCAAAGCAGGTTTTATTAACCATTAAAAAACTGATTGATAAAAAGCTTTTGGTAAGCGAAAAAACATCAATGGCTTATCAGCAAGATTTTCGCAGATTAGGTATGACGCTCGGCGACAGACTTAACTATGAAGAATGGGTAGATGTTTACAAAAAAATCGTTTTTTGGGAACTAGAACTAGAAAAGTTAGATGACCCACAGATGCATGAAATTTTAACCATGCAAAAGCAAGAAGCCAATACACAGTTCTCTAAATTTATAGAAGAACATTATTTGGATTGGATTAAAAATAAAGATAAAGCACCTTTACTTTCTAATGAATTACTAAAGAAGAAAGCTTTCCCACATATAAATGATACAACGCCGGTGTTTTTCATTTTAATTGATAACCTGCGTTACGACCAATGGAAAATTATCAATCCGTTAATTTCTGAATATTTTAGAATTGATGAGGAAGATATGTACACCAGTATTTTACCAACCGCAACTCAGTATGCACGTAATGCTATATTTTCTGGCTTAATGCCTCTAGAAATGGAAAAACGTTTTCCGAGCTTATGGCAGAATGATGATGACGAGGGTGGAAAAAACATGCACGAAGAAGCTTTTTTGGCAGATAACATTAAACGCAGTTTACGTAAAGATTGCAAGTTTAGTTACAATAAAATTCTAACTTTTGAGCAAGGAAAAGATTTGGTTGAACAAACTAATAACCTGCTTAAAAATGATTTCAATGCAATTGTTTTCAACTTTGTTGACATGTTGAGCCACGCAAGAACAGATATGCAAATGATTCGTGAGCTAGCTAATGATGATGCGGCCTATCGTTCGTTAACCTTATCTTGGTTTGAACACTCGCCACTTTGGGATTTATTAAAAAAGATTTCGCAGAAACAAGTTAAAGTAGTTATTACAACCGACCACGGAACTATTCGCGTTAAAAAACCAGTTAAAGTTATTGGTGATAGAAGTACGAATACAAATTTGCGCTACAAACAGGGCAGAAACTTAAATTTTAACGCAAAAGAAGTTTTTGCAATTAAAAATCCACACGATGCATTGTTGCCGAAAATTAACATCAGCAGCAGTTACATTTTTGCTAGAGAAGACAGTTATTTTGTTTACCCGAATAACTATAATCAGTTTGTTAATTATTACAATGAGACGTTCCAGCATGGTGGGATTTCTTTGGAAGAAATGATTATCCCTGTGATAACTTATTCACCAAGATAGTTAATTGCAAACTTCATTTCGAGCCTAGCGCAGTGTAGTGGTCGAATTGACGCCTTAGTTATACGCTTGAATTCAAAAGCAAAAGCGATGCATTTATGTATTACTTTTGCTTTTATTATTTCTAAGCAATGAAAATACAAGTAAACAATTTAGATGATTTGCCTGGAGTTGCCGATAAGCTTTTGGCTTTTGCAGGCAACCAGAAAATATTTATTTTCGATGGCGAAATGGGTGCTGGTAAAACAACTTTTATTAAAACATTTTGTAAAGTTTTAGGCATCGATGACACTGTATCAAGCCCAACATATTCAATTGTGAACGAATATAAAGCTGAAAACGAATCTGTTTATCATTTCGATTTTTATCGAATAAAAAACATTCAGGAAGCTTACGATTTAGGTTATGAAGAATACTTTTATGGAGGAGGAATTTGCCTGATTGAGTGGCCAGAGAAAGTTGAAGAATTATTGCCAGAACATTATATAAAAGTAGAAATATCCATTGTGGATGATAGTGCAAGAATCTTCGAGTTCACTTCAATATGACAACAAAACTTCTTCGGCTTACATTTAGTTATCAGGATTTTAAGAGATTTTCCGTACCTTCATCAACCTTAAACTCAAAACATTTTTATAACAGATCATGGCTACAGGATTACGAGAAGGAATGGCCGATATAGCTCGTCAAGGTTTATTACAAACACAAGAAGCGACGCTGGAAACCAGAAACAGAAAGAATAGTCTAAATATTGGTATCCCAAAAGAAATCTCTTTTCAGGAAAATAGAATCGCTTTAACGCCATTATCTGTGGCACTTTTAGTTAATAATGGACATAGAGTAATTTTAGAAAGCGGAGCAGGAATAGCTGCTAATTTTTCTGATACAGAGTATGCCGAACAGGGTGCTAAAATTGCCTATAATAAGAAAGAAGTTTTCGATTGCGATATTCTGGTGAAAATAGCGCCTCCAATGCTCGAAGAAATTGCCATGATGCACAAAGGCCAAACCTTAATATCATCATTACAAACCGGAACGCTAAAGCAAGAATACCTTAAAGCATTAATGCAGAAAAAGATTAATGCTTTGTGTTTTGAAAATCTTCGGGATGAAGGAAATGTTTTAAGCGTTGTAAGAGCAATGAGTGAAATTGTTGGTTCTACATCTATACTTATCGCCGCAGAATACTTAAGTAATGTTACTGGCGGAAAAGGCCTAATGCTAGGAGGATTTACCGGGGTTCCGCCAACTGAAATTGTAATTTTAGGCGCAGGAACCGTTGGCGAATATGCAGCGAGAACAGCTTTAGCCCTGGGCGCTGAAGTAAAAGTTTTTGATAGTTCTATTTATCGTTTACGTCGTCTTCAAAATAACTTAGGTAATAGCCGTGTATTTACTTCGGTAATGCAACCAATTGTTTTAAATAAAGCTATTGTAACTTGTGATGTTGTTATTGGCGCTATACGTGCAAGTCATGGTCGTAGTCCTTGTATTGTAATGGAAGAAACAGTTGCTAAAATGAAACCGCATTCGGTTGTAATTGATGTGAGTATTGACCAGGGCGGTTGTTTTGAAACTTCTGAAGTAACCAATCATACTAACCCGGTTTTTAGAAAACACGATGTAATTCATTACTGTGTTCCAAATATTGCATCAAGAGTACCAAGAACGGCATCTTATGCGCTAACTAATATCTTCGCTCCTATTTTGCTTGATATTGGTGAATACGGAGGCTTAATGAATATGGTTTGGAACAATCCCGGTATTCGCGAAGCCTTATATATTTATCAAGGTAACGTAACGAATAAAGATTTAGCCGATATGTTTAATTTACCATTTAAAGATTTGGAGTTGTTGGTCGTTTCAAATCAGTAACTGAAGTATATCTTCATTGGTCGCGTAATAAAACTCTGTATGAAAATTACTTTTCTAATGTTTTTCTTGTTTATTTCTTTTGCTGCAAATGCCCAAATACAACCTGTTGCTCCAAAAAAACTGATGGTAATAGATTCTTACAATCAATATTTAGCATCAGTAAAAAGCAATCCAAACAACCAGCTTGTCGAAATAAAAAAGCTCATTCCCAACATTAAACTGGATATTCGATACGCAACCAAAAACAATTTTATGCAACAGGTAATGTATAATCAGGCAAGAGCTTTTGCCCGTAAACCAGTTGTAGAATCGCTAAAAAAAGTACAGGCCGAATTAAATAAAAAGGGCTTAGGTTTAAAGATTTTCGATGGTTATCGCCCATACACCATTACCGTAGCCTTTTACAAAAAAGCGAGTGATAAAAATTTTGTTGCAAACCCTGCAAAAGGCTCTAAACACAATAGAGGTTGCGCAGTAGATTTAACCATAATCAATTTAAAAACAGGCAAGGAAATTCTGATGCCAACACCATATGATAGCTTTTCGGCCGCAGCCGCAGCAAATTATCCTGGCGTATCTGCCGAAGTAAAAAAGAATAGAGATTTTCTTATCGCTATAATGAAAAAGCAAAAGTTAAATGTGCTTGAAAACGAATGGTGGCATTATGATTTCCAGGGCTGGCAAAATTATGCTCTGATGGATATTCCCTTTGAAAAACTGTAAAAGAGTTCAGGTTAATTGGCTAATTAGTTGAGATGATTTTAGTGAAACTACAAATGATGCGGAACACCGTATTGACTCATTTTAACCTTCGCTTTATCTCCTTTAACCGTTAAACGAAAAATAAAATCATAATCATCATCTGTTAATTCTTCTCTGGGACGTTTTCCTCCAAAAGCTTCAATAATTTCTAACACGGTATTTGAGTGACCAGCAATAACGATTTTTTTACCAACATAATTAGTCTTAACGCTATCCACTAAAGATTTAATATCGTTGTATTTAATAACCTTTGGAATAACCAGCGAATCTAAGGTTTGGTTTGTTCGCTTGTATGGTGTGCTGAAAGCAACATCGAATTTTTCTTTTTTTAAATAAGTCGCTAAATCTCCTGCCCTTGTTCTGCCTTCTTGTGATAAATCGGGATTCTTTTCCTGTGGATTTGATTTATCTTTTTCTGCATGGCGAACAACCCAAATTTCTGTGGTTTGCGCATTTACCGATTGATAAAATAAAAAGATTACAGATAAAAGTAACAGCAGCTTTTTCATTAATTTTTGTTTGAGTTATAAATATTCAAAAAAATATCCACTTCGGGAAATTGAAGTTCATTAAAACAAAAGAGACCGTCTTAAAAATATAGAATTGTCTCCTGTTTTATTGTTTAAGCTATGTATTTCCCATTTGCTGCAAAGCATTAACACCTTTAAAAGCTCATAACAAAGCCGAAATCAATGTGGCAATATTAGATTCTGTGTGCCAACTAGATAGCACAATTCGATTTAAAAGCTTATCACTTGGGGTTGGATAAGGAAAAGAAGAGATTAGAATTTGCTTTTGCAAAAGTTTTTCGGCTAAATCAGCATCGCCAAGTAAAAAAACCGGAAAATCTAATTCAAATTTCCATGCTAAATTGGCTGCAGTTTGAAACGACAGAATGTTGTCCTTCAATTCCTTTAATGCCTTCTGATATATTTTTTCTCCGAGTATAAATGCGTAAAGTCCAGCAGCTGAAGGCGGCGAAGCCCCAATAAAAGTACTTGTATTTTTAAGTTGACTAATAATTTTGCTCGATGCTAAAACCAGACCAGCATCTACACCCAAGGCTTTCGCCATAGAAGCTACAACAACGTTTTCGATATTTTCCAGCTCTGGAAGATTGCTAAAAGCACCTAATCCATTATTATTTACGCCAATTCCATGCGAATCATCAACAATAAGAATTATTTTTTTATCCTTATCAACTGATTTTAAAAAATCAAAATCATAAATTTCAGGAATAAGGTTATTCATCGAATTGCTTATCAAAACCCAATTTTTATCGGGTGATGAATTTATGGTTTCGACAGTTTTTACAGCCCATTCCTTAAACGACATCAAAGCATCCATCTGGGTTTCTAACCAAAGTGCAGGATGTGAACCTGGAGCATAAAGCATATTTCCGAATGAAGACAATTCTTTAACTGTTAACTGAGCCGCTAAATATCCACTTGAGGTAACAAGCGCATCCTCTGCTTTAAATCTATATGCCGCGATTTTTTCAGCCTCGCTATAAATCCCTAACTGAATGTTATTATTTCTGCTTGTGCCATTATTTAGACCGAATTTTTTAATGCCTTCAATATATAAATCGATAAACGCTTGATTTTGGGGTATCCCCAGATAAGCCGTACCTCCGAAATACAGGTAATCTTTCCCATTGATGTGAATAGAGTTAGAAAAAGGTTGGGTCAGCGATTTAAATTTTGCACTCATCAAAATTGATGTTATTGAGTTTTTACAACCTGCTTCGAGAAAAACTCGAACTGCTGCTTAATAGATTTTTTCCAGTAAGCAGAATTATGCGTGCCTGGTTGAGAAATGTATGTTGCGCTTATTTTTAAGCTATCGCATTTCTTCTTCATTTCATTATTTGATTGATAAAAGAAATCATCAGAACCACAATCGAAAATAATTTCCTTTTTACTTCCTGCAAGCTTATCTATATTTTGAATTACCGAGTATTTTAGCCAAATGTCGCTATCCTGTTCCGGGTTACCCAACAGCTCGGGTACGCCGAATTTACCAATGGCATCTCTTAAATTAATACCCCCGCTTGTACTGCCAGCACTTTTAAATTCTTCGGGATGTTTTAAGAATAACCAAAGCGCACCGTGGCCGCCCATGCTTAAACCAGTAATAAATAAATTCGAGGTATCGACCTGATAATCTGTTTTAATTTTTGGCAGCAATTCATCAAAAAAGAAGCTTTCATACTGCCAATCTTTTTTTGCCGGACTGTTTAAATACCACGATTTAAATAAACCATCAGGACAAATCAAAATATAACCATAATCATCAGCATACTTTTGGGCATCCATAATGTTGTTCCATTGCTTATAATTTCCACTATAACCATGCAGCAAAATTACAGCCGGAACTTTATCTCTTTTACTGAGTTTTTTAGGAGTAAAAACCCAGGTTGTATCTGCCTGAGGCAAGTTTCTAGAATTAAAAATAATTTGATGCTGTCCAAAAACACCTCCAGAATAGAGCGCCAAAATTGCAACTAAAAAAGCTTTCATATTTTCAAAAATTATCGTGAATATAGGTTACAATTCTAACCATTTCGGTTCTAACGGCTGCTGTTGGGTTAACAAAATTGTTATTCATAAAAGAGTAGGTATAAATTTTTCCCTTCTTGGTAACCACAAAACCACTTTGATTATGAACGCCTGTTAACGAGCCTGTTTTACCAAAAACGAAAGGCTCGTTTGTTTTTGGATAAGCGTTTTTCAACGTTCCGCTTTTACCGCCAGCAGGTAGCATATCAAACAACTTCGCCCGATTATTTACTTCATCGTAAATCAGATTTAGGACCGTAACCATATCTTTTGGAGAAAACAGATTCATCCTCGATAAGCCAGAACCATCAACCCACCTTGGTTTTTGAGGTAAAGCTGCCAGGTAGTTTTTTAATACATATTGAATCGTTTTATCGCTATTCAAAGTATCGCTAAGTTTATCGCCACAAACAAGCAGCAATTGCTCTGCAATGAAATTATCACTTGGCAAAAGCATCGTTTTTAAAACAGAATCTCGGCTGGCTCCGGGTAAAGTTTTGGCATCTGCGGGCATCTTCATCTCAATTAATTCAACAGACTTATGAAGTGTATCGGCCAGCAAACTTAAAGTCGTTGCGTTACTAACCTTAAATGGGATTTGCTGTGCAAAGTTTGCTTTTACATGTACAGCGTTGTATTCAAACTCGTTAGTATTAAATTTACGTTTCACAAAAAAATCGCCTGTTGTATTCGTAGAATCTTTAACAAAGCACGATGTAAAACTTTTAGGTGTTATAGAAAATCCACCTGCTTGATTTCCTTTTACCCAAACCGTATTATCTAACAAAGGTAATTCGTTAATTTCTGCCTGATAATAATCGTTATAATCATCCCAAGCCCAACCACTGCCAAAAAAACTGCCTGTATATCTACCCGGAGCAAAAAATAGTTTCTTATTGGTTGATGAAAGAAAATTATATGCCGATTTATCTTTCAGTTCTGATTGAAGAAAAGAAGGGTCGCCTGTGCCCCAAAAAATAAGCGAATCGTTTCTTTCAATATAACGAAGCGCAGGCATTCTTTCAGGAATCATTTTCAATGCAGCATAAAAGGTAAATAATTTTGTGTTTGAAGCTGGCGTAAATTGCTTATCAGCGTCTTGCTCAAAAATCATTTTCTTTTCTTCGAGATTGTACAGCGCAAAACCAACCTGATATTGTTTAATTAGAGATGATTTTTTAAACTCTTTCGAAACTTTATTCGTAATTAATTTATCGGTAGAACAGCCAAATAACATGCTGAAAGATAGAATTATGGCGTATAAAGTCGGTTTAAATAATCTATTGTAAATCATCTTTTTAGGTTATGGGCAATAATACAAACTAAATTATTAAATTTAAGTAAATGTTAACCAAATATAAGTTTGATATGCGTTCTATGTTTCGCAGATTAGTTATTTGCGTTGGCATTATTTTGCTCTTTTTTACCTCAGCCCTTCCTCAGGACTTCCAATTTCTCGATCGTCAAAAAAGGCAATCAATACACTTTAAATCTATAAAAAATCTAATTGTAATTCCCGTTTATATTAATAATAAGGGGCCATATGACTTTCTTTTGGATACTGGAGTGGGTCCCATGATTATTACGGAGCCATCCATTATTGATTCTTTAGACTTTACCACAATGCGAAAAATTAAAGTTTCGGGTTTAGGTATTGAAACTGTCGAAGCTTTTGTATCACAAAACATTAGTGCAAGAATAAACAGGGCAAAAATGGATCATGTACCAACGGCTATTTTAAAAGAAGATTTTTTCAATATATCAGGTCATCTGGGTACTAAAATTTATGGTTTAATTGGGTACAGTTTTTTTGATAGTTTCATTGTTGATATTCGTTACTCAGAAAGCCGAATAATTTTCAGCAGGCCAGATGTTGATGTTAAATATAAAGGCAACAAAATTCCAATTACGATAGAAAACCTTAAGCCATATGTTTACGCCGAGGTTGAAGTACCAGATAGCGGAAAGGTAAATGCAAAATTTTTAATGGATACGGGCGCCAGTCATGCGTTATCAATGGAGATGTTTAATGGCGATAAATTTCCATTGCCATATACTAAAATAAAAGCGAATTTGGGAATGAGCCTTAGCGGACAAATAACCGGGTTTATGGGGCGCATAAAAGAGTTTTCCATTGGCCATTTCGATTTTAAAGATGTTATTTCTGGTTTTCCTGATTACAGTACAATATCTCAAAAAATAGATCTTAAGAATAGAAACGGAAATTTAGGAGCAGAATTATTGCGCAGGTTTAATATTCAGTTTAATTACCGCGAAGGTTTTATGTATGTTAAACCTAATGCCAATTTCAAAAATCCATTCGAACATGATATGATTGGAATGGTCGTTTACCTGGATCATAAAGAATATAAAAGATTTTTAATCGGAGAGATAGATGAAAACTCACCTGCAGAAAAATCCGGATTGTGCCCTGATGATGAAATTATAGGCATTAACTTCAGGCCAGTTGATTTATACTCTCTAAATGAACTAGCTGATTTGTTTAAATCAAGCGCAAGTAAAAGTATAATACTCGAAATTTATCGTGATAACAAAACATTCTTCAAAGTTGTTCATTTAGAAAGAAGAATTTAATCAGGTTCCAAAGTAATTTTCAGGTTACAAGTCAATTGTCAGTTTACCAGCGTTTAAATTTGCTGTTCCAAAACTGAAACTTATGTTCAAAAAATCACTATTGATTTTCTTATTCGCTGGCACAACCTTTTCGGGCTTTGCACAAGATTTAGACTCTGTAACTTTTGTTAAAACGAAGTGGCAAAAAACACGAGTTGCTAAACAAGTTAAACTTTTCAAATATCATTTTAACAACAAAAATCTATTTGCTGCAAACGAAAATATCTCTTTTATTGAAGTTAAAAATACTGGTAGAAAAGCAGTTTTTGCAATAGATGCCGAAGATAAAGAACTAATTACAACAAGTAATTTTGGTTTAAGAGATACGGCAATTGCAGCAATTAATGGCAATTTTTTCGATGTTAAAAATGGAGGTTCGGTAGATTTTGTTCGTGTGGGTGGAAAAAAAATAAACGAAAATCGTTTAGAAAAAAATAATCAGAGGGCCAGGCACCAACAAGCAGCTGTAGTTATTGATAACGGAAAAATTGCAATTAAAAAATGGGATAAACGCGAAGATTGGGAAACTAAGTTATCAGAACAAAACGTAATGCTAAATGGCCCCCTTCTCGCCTATAATGGCATTAAAGAGGATTTGGATACTACAGACTTTAACAGATTGCGCCACCCAAGAACCTGCGTAGGGATAAAACCGAATGGCAGGGTTATTTTACTTACTGTAGATGGTCGTAATGATAATTCGTCGGGCATGAGTTTATCAGAACTAACTAAAATTATGAATTGGTTAGGCTGTGAAAGTGCAATAAACTTTGATGGAGGGGGCTCTACAACACTTTGGATAAATGGTTTTGCAGATAATGGTGTAATAAATTATCCAACAGATAACAAAAAATGGGATCATGAAGGACAGCGAAAAGTGGCTAACGTAATTCTGGTTAAGAAAAAATAAATTATTTTAGTCGAAAATTGCGTTTACTGCGTTATATAGCTATGATTAAAAATTTTTGCTACCTCCTATTTTTACTAACACTATTTTCGGCTTGCGAATCGGGTAATAAATCTATAAACCCAAAATTAAGAGATTTTAGATTTGAGCCGGTAAAAGGAATCAGGTATACAGAGGTTAGGAGAAGATTTAGCAATGGGCTCTCTTTTAATGCAGAAGGATTTATGCAAAAGCCATCGTGGATTATTGAGGTTGTAAAGGAAGATACCATGAGCGCCTGGAGCCCTCAAAAAAACAGAATGCAGAAATTCTACCTCCAATTCGACCACGGAAACCTTTATAATTTCGCAGAAGAATGGTTTAAGGTAAAGCATATAAGCCGAGATAGTTTAGTTTTTCAACGTGTTCAGGTTAACAATAAAATTATTGCACAGGATTTCCGCTCGGATGTAAACATGACTTTCTATGCGCAAAATTACATTAAGAACAAGCTAAAAGCTGTTGCTGAGCAACTTCAAAAACCTACAAAAGCAGATACCGCATTTATTAGGAAGCGTTCGGCAGAGGTTAACACAAGTAGCGATAGCAGCTTTGCTGCAACAGAACCTGTAACCTTTATTCCGAAAAGCAAAATTGTTACCGTTAAAAAATTTGAGCAGCCTGGCGATAAACTATCTGGAAGAACCGTTTCCTATAACTACATGTTTCCTGAGTATAGAATTGAAATCAACCGGGCATACAGAGATTTTGTTTACCAATTTACTGCAATAGTAGATTTTAATGGAAATATTCATGTAAAAAGTTTAAATGGTATACTGCCAGAAGATATGGAGCAAAAAATTAAAGTGGTACAAGGAATTGCAGATATCTATATCCGAAATCTTTTTACCATTAAAGCAGGAACAACTTTAGGAATTCCTCATAATAGCCAAATTTCTGTAGGGGTTGTTGGCAAAGCAATTAAAAAGCCTTAGTAATGTGGTCTTTACAAAATTTTAACGTTAAAAAAATGTTAAAATTTATTTTGATTTTAAAAATTAAAACTTACCTTGCGTTCTTAATTTTAATATTTAATACAATGCAAGAAGGCACAGTAAAATTCTTCAATGTAACTAAAGGTTTTGGTTTTATCATCCCTGCAAACGGCGATAGCGAAATCTTTGTTCATTCAACAGGTCTTATCGACGAAATCCGTGAAAACGACAAAGTACAGTACGAAGTTGCTAACGGTAAAAAAGGCTTAAACGCCGTTAATGTGAAAGTAATTTAATTAACTATCATATTTACAAAAGAGCCCCGACAAAATCGGGGCTTTTTTAGTTTAAAAATTCTTGGAAAATCGTATATCTAAAATCCTTTCCATTGATGCAAATTAATTTTAAAAGAATAGTGGTTGCAAGTATAAATGATGAATGGATATCGAAGGAAAGAGACGAGTTTTTTGCCAAAAACTGGGGAAGCGAATTAATTAGCATCGGCGAAGCTGGCCATATTAATGCTGCTTCGGGTTTTGGTGAATGGAAAGAAGGTTTGGAGATTTTAAAGTCTATTTAATGGAAATCCTGCAGATTTAGAATCCGCGAGGCATAGCATAATTAATCTCTTTGATTCAGTTTTCTTCTTAAAAAGTAATCCATAAAGATTAAACCTATGATAATATCAAAACCTATAAAAACATACATGGCAGTTGGTGTTATGTATTTATCTAAGCTGAAATTTGAAGTAAAATATTTTCCAAAATCTGGCATCGTAAAGGTAGAATTGTAAAAAATATACCCCAAAAGGGCTAATATCGATAGCACAAAAAAGCTGCCAATACTAAAAATAATCCTTGTATCTACTTTTGTTTTTAACGAAATAGGTGCTGGCTCGAGTGCAACACTTTCCATCACATTCCTGGTGAAAGACATAGAAGGTTCGTCAATCTCCATCTCGCTAAATGCGGCGTTTAGATTTAACAATTCTTCGTACTGCAATTTCACCGCAGCATCCGTTTTAATTTTTTCTTCGATGTTTTTTCTTTGGATTTCGTTTAGATTTCCATCAATATAATCCCAAAGTTGTTGTTCTATTGTGTTCATAGTAACTCCTTTACTTCATCCTTTAACAAATATTGTAATTTTTCTTTAAGCCTTTGCCTGGCACGATGCAATTTTACTTTTATCGTGTTTGGCTCCATATTTAATGCAATACCAATTTCCTCTAAACTTTGCTCACCTTTATAAAACAAGGTTATAATCGCAGCATCATCGGGCATCAAATGTGTAATGGCTTCATTTAAAAAAGCGTGACTGTTTTGTTGTTCGTAAACATTTGCATTAAAAGCAGATGTGTGGTTTTCTAACTGCAAAAAAGTTGCTTCATCACTTATAGATGAAGTAGCTAAACGTTTCTTGCGTAAAAAAGTCATTGCGGTTGTATAAGTAATCGTGTATAACCAGGTGCTAAATTTTGCCGTTTGTTTAAATGTTCCTAATGCTTTGTAAGCTTTTATAAAACAATCCTGAGCAATTTCTTCAGCATCTTCACGATTTTTCGCAAAGCGCAAAGCAAGTGTAAAAACAAACCGCTGATGGCGCTTTACCAGCAAAGCGTACTGCCCGGTATCACCAGTCAATACATTTTGGATCAGCTCTAAATCTGTTACCTCTTGCTTCATACTTAGTATTAAGACTACATTAAAGATAGGCAGGTTACAGGCTATTTGGAAAAAAATTGCTGGGTATGAGTCAAAGGCACTTGATTGGGTGCTTAAAACTGTAAAGTATAAACGCCCAACCACTTAACCCGCAAATGAAAACCCTATGAATGCGATGCGAAAAATTTTAAACCAGCAATAGAACCTATCAACGTACAGATAAAAAACAGCCTCCAAAATGTAGCGGGTTCATTAAAATAAATAATACCAATCATTACGGTTCCAACGGCGCCAATACCTGTCCATACAGCATAAGCCGTTCCCATTGGCAAAGTTTGCGAGGCTTTATTCAGCAGCAAAAAGCTAAACATAATACAAATAAAGAAGCCTACGCTCCATTTTACGTTAGAAAAGTTGTTAGATAATTTAAGGCAAGTTGTAAAGCCAATTTCGAATAAGCCGGCAATAATTAGGATAATCCAGTTCATAAAAATGTGTTTGCCCAAAGTTATAAATGTGAATTGGAGGCGCATTTTACAAATGTTAAATAATGAATTATTTTATTGTAGCTCTAATTCTGCTTAGCGTAACCTGTGTAACGCCTAAGTAAGATGCAATATATTTTAGTGCCACTTTTTTACCCAACTCTGGTGTTTGTACCAAAAAATCTTGATATCGCTCTGTTGCAGTTTTAAAAAGTCGGTCGATTAATCTCTTTTCAGTTACGATTAATTCTGTCTCAATAATTTTCCTCCCCCAGTTAGCCAGTTCAATATTTACAGCATACAGGCATAATAAATCAGCAATTTTTATCTTGTAAAGTTTACAATTTTCAAGCAGTTCAATATTTTCGTAACCAGGCTTATTATTTATGTAACTATTATAAGAAAAAAGAATGTTGTCTTTTTGACCAAACCAAAAAGTAATCTGCTGGTTTTCTCCATCAGAATATGCCCTCGCAATTCCTTCTATAATTACATAAAAATAGGGTTCGGTTTTTTCAGCCTGAACTAAAATTTCGCCTTTGTAATGATTTACAACGCTAAAACACTCAGCGAGTAGCTTTAAAGCTTCATTGCTTAGCGAAGAAAAGATTCCTATATTTTTTAGTTGATTATGCAAGGCCTTGGTAAAGAATATAAAGCTATAAAAACTTTTTTCTATTACGGTGTAACCTGATTAAAAAGCATGTAGTCATAATACACAGAACAAGTTCAAAAAAAGAAATTAAAATATTTACACATTAAAAAATTATAATCATGGAAGCTATATTAGTCCCAATCTCAATTTTCCTAGGCACATTTGCAATGGTGTTTGGAATTCGTTATTTATCAAATAAAGAAAAAATGGCAATGATCGAACGCGGTATTAATCCGGGTATAGGCAAATCTGCACCAAGACCATACTTAAGTTTAAAATTTGGTTTATTATTAGTTGGTTTAGGTATTGGTTTATTAGTAGCGCTATTTACAGTTAGAAGCGTGTTTGGTCCAAATATGACACACAATGAAGAAGGACAAGCCGCTGCCGTTTACTTCGGATGCTTAGGCATTTTCGGTGGCTTTGGCTTAATTACCTCGTTCGTAATCGAAAAGAAAGCAATTGATAAGTAAGAAATAAACGTGGCATATAAAGAATTTAAAATTATGTTAAAGCCAGTTTATGCCCGTTTACTCCTTGTCAGCTTTATTCTGATAAGTACATTTTCTACTTATTCGCAAAGCCTTGAAACAAAAATCGATAGTTTAATTCTGAGTGAATTTAACGATAAAGATGGCCCTGGAGGCGTTTCATGGTTGCTCAACACGGAAAAGCAATTTATCAAAAGGCTTTTGGCAAAGCCAATTTAGAATTAGGTGTTGATTTAACCACAAAAAATGTATTCCAATTAGGCTCTATGACCAAACAGTTTACAGCCGTAGCAGTCTTAATTCTTGAAGAACAAGGCAAATTAAATGTGACTGAGGCAATTTCTAAATATATTCCAGATTATCCATCGGGAGATAAAATAACAATACATCATTTGCTTACACATACTTCGGGGATTAAAGATTTTACAAAGATGAAATCGCTTTCCAGCATTGCCCAAAAAGATATGACGCCCAAAATGATGGTTGATTTCTTTAAAAATGAGCCAGTCGATTTTCTTCCTGGTGAAAAATTTGAATACAATAATTCTGGCTACGTGCTTTTAGGTTATATTATCGAATTGGTATCAGAAGAAACTTATGAGCAGTTTATCAAAAACCATATTTTCGATAAATTGGGGATGAGCAATTCTTACTATGCAACCGATAGGCAAATCATTAATAAAAGAGCCTATGGCTACCACAAAAAGGAAACCGGATTTGTTAACAAAACGGTAATCAATTTTAGTGTTCCATTTTCGTCTGGCTCTTTAATGTCTACCATAGCTGATATGTTGAAATGGCAAAATGCTTTAAATCAAAATCTATTACTCAATGTTAAAGAAACTCAAAAGGCTTTTAGCAAATACAAATTAAATAATGGATCCGATTTTACTTATGGTTACGGCTGGCACATTAAACAAATAAACGGAACACCAACCAGAGAGCACGGTGGGAGTATATTTGGGTTCAAAACAATGGGTATTTATATTCCGAATAAAGATATTTACGTTATTGGATTTAGTAACTGCGATTGTAATTCTCCAACAAAAATTACAACGGATATTGCCAAATTAGCTTTGGAAAAGTTAAAATAACAACCAATACGCATGTAAAATTATAGGCTCATTGGTTATTGTGGTTTATTAATAACTGCTACAGTTAAGCGACTTATACAATTCATTTTCCCACGTTCATCGTAAATTTTTATATCCCAGATATGAGTTTTTGCACCCCTGTGAATAATTTTACAAATCCCTTTAACCAAACCGCTTCTTACAGGCCTAAGGTGGTTCGCATTTACTTCCAAGCCTACTGCAACATATTTTTCAGGATCGATACACATATAAGAGGCAATACTGCCTAAAGTTTCGGCTAAAACGACCGATGCGCCACCATGCAAAATACCAGCTGGCTGATGCGTGCGTTCATCTACAGGCATGGTTCCGACAATAAAATCTTCACCAATTTCCGTAAATTTTATATCTAACAATCCACCGATATGGTTTTTCGGGCGACTGTTTAAATCTTCAATCGTAAATTCTTTAAACCACATTGTAACGTTCTTTTAGTACTCCAACATGATGGATAATATGCCCTGCAACAATAAATAGAATCGATTTTACGCTAATCACTCTACCAGATGCTGTTCCAACTCGACTTAATTCTTGATCATTTAAACTACGGAAAAGGTATAAATTTGCCTTACGTAATGCGGCAAATTCGTCAATCATATCTTCATAATTGCGTTCGTTAAAACGAGCGTTTAAAACGTAATCATCTTCCTCAAAACCGGGTAAATGCTGTTTTTCATTTCTGGCAAAAGCTGTAATTCGATAAGCAAAAATGCGTTCACAGTCGATAATATGGCCCAACATTTCTTTTACATTCCATTTGCCTTCTGCGTAAGCATAGTTCTCTTTTTCCTTGTTTGTTTCGAACAAAGCAGGAATGCTAAAAACCTGTTCTTCGAGTATTTCAAAAATATCTTTATCTACTTTACTAATGTAAGTTTCTCCCCATGCAGGATATTCGTTAGGCTGTGGTCGGTTCATAAGTTAAACTGCTTTTTAATATTATTCTAAAAGTGGTTCCTTTTCCTATTTCAGAATCTTTTACAAAAATTTCGCCACTGTGGTAATTCTCTACAATACGTTTTGTTAAGGATAAACCTAAGCCCCAACCACGTTTTCTAGTCGTGTAACCTGGTTGAAAAACCGCGTCAAATTTAGATCGCGGAATCCCTTTTCCTGTATCGGTAACATCAATAAAAACCTGCTCTTTAGCCAGGTTTTCGATAATATTTATAGATATCGAACCTTCATTCTCTATCGCATTAGCCGCATTTTTCAGTAGGTTTTCCGTTACCCAATCGAACAATGGCACATTCAGCATTGCTCTTACTTGTTCATCGCCAGTAATACTAAATTTAACTTTATCAGATGTTCTAACTTTAAAATATCTAATAAAATCGCTTATCACAATGTAAACAACATGATCTTCCAAAATCGGTTTTGACCCAATTTTCGAGAATCTGTCGGTTATAATTTCAAGTCGCTTAATATCGTTTTCCATTTCAGCAATAAGCGGGTCATCTTCTGCGTCAAATTTCGATTTCATTAGCTCCACCCAAGCCATTAACGACGATATTGGTGTGCCTAACTGGTGTGCTGTTTCTTTTGCCAAACCTACCCAAACGTGATCTTGCTCATCTCGCCTTGCAGAACTAAAAGCAGCATAAGCAGTTAACAAGAAAAGAAAAATTACACCCATCTGGATGTAAGGAAAATAACGAAGTTGGGTTAAAACAAAAGAATCCTTGTAATAAGCATAAGATTTTATACCATAAATATTCATTACAGCAGGATTATATTGCGCTTTCATTTTTGAAAGTTCGCTTTTAAAATAAGATGGGTCGTAGGTTAGCCCTTTCGCATCTTCATAAATAGTTTTAGTGCTATCTAAGCCCTGAAAAGAGATAATTGAGCCAGAAGAATCGGTAACAATAACCGGGACTTTTGTGTTTTTCCGAACAAAATCAACAATCTCTGTATAGGTATCATTGTCATAAAGCATAGCAGAACGCTCGGTAACCTTTACCCAAAGTTGAAACTGATTGGCTTCTTCACGCTGCATTTTTTTCACAAAAGAATCGGTATAAAATACTGATGCTATGCCGATTAGGATGGCAAAAATGAGAAGGAAAAATTTCCAGCGGCGTTTCTTTTCGTAAGGGTTCATGCTTTCGGTAGCCAAATTACAATAACAAAACGAAAAAAACGTAAAACCATTATGCTTTTTCAAAAACCATAAAGCAATCATTTTGAAAACATGATTGCTTCATTAAATATAAAACAGATGAAAAACATATCTTTGTGCCGTCTTGCGTTTGCGCATGGTGATAAGCGTTAGAAGCGCCTACCGCCTATCGCTTATCGCTCAACAAACCAACAATGGATAAAAAAGTTAGAGTAAGATTTGCACCAAGCCCAACAGGAGGCTTGCATTTAGGCGGTGTTCGTACAGCCTTATTTAATTATTTGTTTGCTAGAAAACACAACGGAACTTTTGTTTTGCGTGTGGAGGATACTGACCAAAATCGCTTCGTTGAAGGCGCCGAGGAATATATAGTAAACTGTTTAGATTGGTGCGGAATTACCCCCGATGAAAGTCCTAGTAAACCAGGTAATTACGGCCCATATCGGCAAAGCGAACGTAAGCCAAGTTATCGCAAATTTGCAGAGCAATTAATTAATGATGGCTATGCTTATTACGCTTTCGATACACCTGAAGACTTAGATGCAAAACGAAAAGAAATTTCAAATTTTCAATACGGGCAGTCAACACGTATGCAAATGCGCAATTCTTTAACTTTAACCATTAGCGAAGTTGAAGATTTATTAGCTGCAAAAACGCCTCATGTTATTCGTATTAAAGTTCCGGAAAATGAAAATGTACATTTTAACGATTTAATTCGTGGCGATGTAAGTTTTGAAACTGCCATTGTTGATGATAAGGTTTTGCTTAAGGCTGATGGAATGCCAACTTATCATTTAGCCGTTGTGGTTGATGATAAAGCTATGGAAATTACGCATGCTTTCCGCGGCGAAGAATGGTTGCCATCGGCTCCGATTCATATTTTACTTTGGAAATATTTAGGATGGGAAGCAGAAATGCCGCAATGGGCGCATTTACCTTTAATTTTAAAACCAGATGGACATGGTAAATTAAGTAAACGCGACGGCGACCGCTTAGGTTTCCCGGTTTATGCGATGAACTGGACCGACCCAAAAACTGGTGATGTAACTAAAGGTTTTAAAGAAATGGGCTTTATGCCCGAAGCTTTTGTTAATATGCTTGCGCTTTTAGGCTGGAATGATGGAACAGAGCAGGAAATATTTACGCTTGCAGAATTGGAAGAGAAATTTTCTATCGAAAGAATAAGTAAAGCTGGTGCCAAATTCGATTTCGAAAAGGCGAAATGGTACAACCACGAATGGATAAAGCAATCGGCTATTGAAAAACTTCAACCACTCGTTAAAATAGAACTAGAGAAAGCAGGTATTGAAATAAAAGATCAGGTTTTTTTAAATACAGTTATCGATTTAATTAAAGATAGATGTACTTTATTACCTGATTTTGTTAGTCAAAGTGCTTACTTTTTCACTTCACCAGCTGAATATGATTCTGCTTCGGTAAAACCAAAGTGGACGGTAGAAAAAGCAGAATTCTTTGCAGCTTTCGGTGCAAATTTAAATTTGAGCAATGGTGATGATGCTGAAGTTGCATTTAAAGCTTTGGCTGAAGAAAAAGGGTTTAAACCAGGAGAATTAATGCTACCATTCAGAATTATGTTGGTTGGTGGCAAATTTGGCCCCGGTGTTTTTGATATTGCAGTTTTACTTGGAGAAGCTGAAACAAAATCCAGAATTGAAAAGGCAATTGCTGTTTTTAATCTTTAGTAGTAAGCACACCCATTTTTAAAAAGCTCAAAATAAATTATTTTGAGCTTTTTTTTCAAATTCGAGAAAGTATATATCCGCTAATTATTAAAAAAAATATTTTATACTTTAGTACAACAATTCAATTAATAAAGGGTTATCCATAAAATAAAAAATTAAGGCTATGCAATGGTTTGGTAAAGGAAGTAATAATGTTGAAGATGGAAGAGGTGGTGGAGGCGGGAAAACTGCTTTAGGCGGTGGTGTTGGGATTATTATTATTGTGTTAGGTTTAATTTTCGGTAAAGATTTAACCGGTTTGGTTAGTCAGTTACCACAAGGCGAAACAACAGAAGTTAAACAAGGTGTGCCAGCAAACGATGCACAAGGACAATTTGTTTCTGGCGTTTTGGAATCTACAGAACAAGTTTGGGATAAAGAGTTTGAAGCAATGGGTAAAACTTACGAACATCCGAAAATGGTTCTTTTCAGCGAAGGTGTTCAAACAGCCTGTGGGAGTGCGAGCGCGGCAGTTGGTCCTTTTTATTGTCCTGGCGATCATAAAGTTTATATCGATTTAACATTTTATGATGAATTAAAAAACCGTTTTGGTGCAGCAGGAGATTTTGCGCAAGCTTATGTTATAGCACACGAAGTTGGCCATCATGTTCAAAATCTTTTGGGCATTTCCGATAAATTACAACAAGCTCGTGGTCGTGTTAGCGAAACAGAATATAACCGCTTATCTGTTAAATTAGAATTACAAGCCGATTTCTTTGCAGGCCTTTGGGCACATAATGCACAAAATTTAAAAGATTTTAAATTAGATGAAGGCGATTTAGAAGAGGCTTTAACTGCGGCAAATGCAATTGGCGATGATAAGTTACAAAAACAAGCCACGGGAGAAGTAACGCCAGATTCTTTCACTCATGGCACATCACAACAACGTATGTATTGGTTTAAAAAAGGTTTTGAAACTGGTGATATTTCGCAAGGCGATACTTTCAAATCAAATAGTTTATAATTTTTAAAACTTTTTTAAAACTATACTGTTTGTTTACATTTAAGGGATTTTCCCTTAAACCAAACATGATTAACAGGCTTCCCTAATGTTTTATAAAAGATGATCCTTATTGTTGATGATAGGCCCGAAAACCTAATTTCTTTACAGAAAGTACTGCAAGCTCATAATTTTGAAGTTGATACTGCATCTTCTGGTGAAGATGCCCTGAAAAAAGTTTTAAAAAACAACTACGTTCTCATCATACTTGATGTTCAAATGCCTGATATGGATGGCTTTGAAGTAGCAGAAGCCATTTCGGGCTTTAGTAAAGCAAAAGACACAGCAATTATTTTTCTCTCTGCGGTAAATAAAGAATTAAGATTTATAACAAAAGGCTATCAAAGCGGTGGTTTAGATTACATCACCAAACCGGTAGACATAAACATTCTTCTGCTTAAAATAAAAACCTTTTACCGGATTTACGAACAAAATAGGAAGCTTAACGAAGTTCAGGATAAACTTCTCGAAGAAATAGAATTTCGAAAACAAGCAGAGCACAAAAAAGATGAATTCATAAGCATTGCCAGTCATGAATTAAAAACTCCACTAACTAGTGTGAAAGGTTATATTCAATTACTTCAGCGTAGTTTGAATAAGGATGATAAAACCATGGCTCAAAATCATTTAGCAAAGGCAAGTATTCAGTTAGAAAAATTAAATGACCTGATTGTTGATTTATTAGATATTTCAAAGATAGAAAGTGGTAAATTGAAGTTCAACATGCAGCTTTTTTGTGCCGACAACATGGTTAATAATGCTGTCGAAATGTTACAGCAATCCAATCCCGATTTTAAGATTAACAAGCTAGGCAAAACCGATGAAATGATTTTTGGTGATGAAATTCGGCTTGAACAGGTGGTTATTAATTTTATAACTAATGCCATAAAATACGCTCCCGGAACCAATCAAGTTAATGTTACGATTAATATTAAAGATGGTAAATTTTTCCTCTCGGTAAAAGATTTTGGAATTGGTATACCGAAAGAACAGCAACATAAAATATTCGATAAGTTTTATCGGGTAGAAGAAAATAGTAATCGCTTTAATGGTTTGGGCATCGGTTTATACATTTGCTCAGAAATTATAAAAAGGCATGGCGGTATAGTTGGCGTTAATAGCGTTGTAGAGGAAGGCTCGGAATTCTATTTTATCATCCCTATTGATGAAGAAACTATATTGAAATCACAACACGAAATCCCAATACAAGCCTAATTGAAATCCACCTAATCATCAATCCTAAATAAAAGAATAAAATTTTAATGAAAACAACTCTTAAAAATAATTTACGGTTAGGCTTGGGCTTATCGCTTATTATTCTTTTTATCAGTTCTCTTGCTTCATACGTAAGCATTAGTAATTTGATTAAAAGCACCGAATTGGTTAAGCATAGCGATGAAGTAATTTTAAATGTTGAAGGTGTAATTTCGACTTTAAAGGACGCCGAAACCGGACAAAGAGGTTACCTTTTAACAGGAAACAAAGTTTTCTTAGAACCTTACAATGGCGCAACGGATACTGCACTTACAGCGCTCGACAAAATTACAGAAAGCACAAAGGATAATCCAAACCAACAAAAAAGTGTTGCTGAATTACGCAACATTATGGTGCGCAGGTTAAACATCATAAAATCTACCATAGAAATTAAATCCCTTGGCGGAAAAGTAGACCCAACAGTTTTGTTTCAAGGCAAAATTTACATGGACCAAGCTCGTGCTGTTGTGCAAAGAATGGTCAAAGAAGAACGCGACCTACTGGAAATAAGAACAATAGAGCTAAACAAACTTACTTCTTACACACCAATTTTAATTCTTTTAGCCGCTATTTTAGCTATTGTAATTACCTTATTTTTCTATAGAAAAGTTTCAATTGATTTTGATGAGCGGGTTTTATTACAAAAAGAAATTGAGGATAAAAAGCTCGAAATGGAGAAAAGAATTGCCGCCATCAAAGAAATTGCACAGCAAATTTCTAACGGCAATTATGGTGTAACCCTAGATAGCCAATCACAAGATGATATTGGCGAACTTTCTTATTCGCTAAACAACATGTCTGTATCATTAAAAAAATCTTTTGATACATTAGAAGAAAATGAATGGCTGCAAACGGGCGTTGCCAACCTAAACGTTAAAATGGTTGGAGAAAAAGATGTTTTCCACTTAGCCGACGATATTATTGAGTTCTTAGCAACTTACACAAAAGCCCAAATTGGTGCAATCTATCTGTTTAAAGATGATGGTTATCTGCATTTAAAAGGACAGTATGCCCTACAAGGGCAAAGCTTAAGCCCGGTTTTAGAACTTGGACAGGGCTTGATTGGCCAGTCGGTTAAATCGGGCAAACAAATCTTTTTGAACGAAATTCCACAAGGAGACGTAACGGTTTCTTATGCAAGCGGAAATATAAAACCTGCGCAACTAATTGTACTGCCGATTGTAAGAAATTCTGTTTCTATTGGTGGTTTAGAACTGGGCACAGTTGGTACTTTTAGCGAATTACAATTACACTTTTTAAATCTTGTACTTTCTGATGTTGGAACCGCATTATTAGGTGCACAAAATCGTCAAAAATTACAGCTATTATTAGAAGAAACGCAGGCACAATCAGAAGAGTTACAGGTGCAGCATAATGAATTGGAAGGTATGAATGCCGAGTTAGAAGCGCAGGCACAAAAGCTTCAAGCCTCAGAAGAAGAGTTAAGAGTACAACAAGAAGAGCTATTACAAAGTAATCAGGAATTAGAAGAAAGAAGCAGTTTGCTCGAAGAAAAGAATGAACTAATTGAAGAACGTAACGCAGAAATACAATCTAAAGCCGAAGCGCTTGAGCTAAGCACAAGATATAAATCGGAATTCTTAGCGAATATGTCCCACGAGTTACGCACACCTTTAAATTCAATTTTACTTCTATCAAGATTGATGGCCGAAAATGAAGCCATGGATAGAGAACATCAGGAATATGCTGAGGTTATTCAAAGTTCAGGACAAGGTTTGCTAAGTTTGATTGATGAAATTCTTGATTTATCAAAAATCGAAGCTGGTAAAATGGAGCTTGACAGAGAAAACATTAAGATTGATGAGGTAATGTCGAATATGGCTTCATTATTTAATCCAATGGCAAAAGAAAAGGACTTGATGCTTGTGATAGATAAAACAGTTGATGTTCCTGAACATTTCCATACTGATAAAATGCGTTTAGAACAGATTTTAAAAAATCTGCTCTCAAATGCAATCAAGTTTACGTCTAAAGGTTCTGTAACCCTAAATATCGAGCAAAACGAAAAAATTAATGCGCTAATATTTAGAGTTGAAGATACTGGTGTTGGGATTGCAGAAGAAAAGCAAGCAATGGTGTTCGAGGCGTTCCAACAAGCGGATGGCTCTACGCGTCGTAAATTCGGCGGAACAGGTTTAGGGCTTTCGATTAGTAGAGAATTAGCTAAACTTTTAGGCGGTTACATCGATTTAAAAAGCAAGGAAAATGAAGGAAGTACTTTCACATTAATCCTACCAATTGATAAAAATAAAAGCCTTGAGAGCGATATTAAGAACCCTTCGGAGAAGCCATTGGTTTTAGAACCAGTAGCCCCGAAAGTTAACCGTTTAACTGTATCAAGTATTCCACAAGAAATTGAGGATGACAGAGATAATATAGAGCCAGATGATAAAGTAATTTTAATTGTTGAGGATGATACTCCTTTTGCCAAAACACTACTGGATTTCACAAGAAAAAGAAATTACAAAGGATTAGTGGCCGTTCGTGGCGATGTTGGTATTGAGATGGCAAAAGCTTACAAACCAGTTGCCATATTACTTGATATTCAATTGCCTGTAAAAGATGGCTGGCAAGTAATGGAAGAGTTAAAATCAGATCCAGATACTAAACCAATTCCGGTACATATTATGTCATCGTTGCAAGTTAAAAAAGAAAGCTTGTTAAAAGGTGCAGTCGATTTTATCAACAAACCATTCGCCTTTGAGCACATGCAAGAGATTTTTCAAAAACTCGAACATGCACTTGGCCGCCACCCAAAAAAGGTTTTAATTGTAGAAGAAAATGAGCAGCACGCAAAAGCCTTAAGCTACTTCTTAAGCAATTTTAACATTCAAACAGAAATAGTAAATCAAGTAAGTGAAGGTGTTTCGGCATTGCACAGACCTGATGTTAACTGTGTAATTTTAGATATGGGTATTCCCGATAAACATGCTTATGAAACTTTAGAAGTGGTTAAGAAAACGCCAGGATTAGAAAACTTACCGATTATCATCTTTACAGGTAAAAATTTATCAAAAGGAGAAGAAAATAGAATTAAACAATATGCAGACTCAATCGTTGTAAAAACGGCACATTCATATCAGCGCATTTTAGATGAAGCTGGGTTATTTCTTCATTTGGTAGAAGAAAAAAGTAAAGAAAAAACAAAAACACCAAAAAGATATTCAGAATTGCAAGATGTTTTGAAAGATAAAACGGTACTTGTAGCTGATGACGATGTGAGAAATATCTTCTCGTTAACTAAAATGTTAGAGCAACACCAAATGAAGGTTTTAGCTGCAACAGATGGTAAAGAGGCCTTAAAGTTACTCAATGAAAACCCTGGAATAGATGTTGTTTTAATGGACATGATGATGCCAGAATTGGATGGGTATGAAACTACAACTGCGATTAGACAGGATTTTAAATATAGAAATTTGCCTATTTTAGCAGTTACTGCCAAAGCCATGATGGGCGACCGTGAAAGGTGTATAGCCGCAGGTGCTTCAGATTATATAAGCAAACCTGTGGATATGGATCAGCTCGTTTCTCTATTGCGTGTTTGGTTATACGAAAATCATCATAATTCTTAATCCTCCCATTTAAAATATGTCTCAAAAGTTAGTACTTATAATTGATGATGATAATCGAAACATTTTCGCTCTCAAAGCTGTTTTAAGAGCCAAAGGTTTTGGTTGTTTATCAGCTCCTGGCGCAAAAGAAGGTTTCGCCATTATAGAAGAAAATAAAAATATTGCTGTTGTATTGATGGATATGATGATGCCAGATATGGATGGTTACCAAGCGATTTCTACTATGAAAAAGTCAGAAAAAATGTGGAATATCCCAGTTTTGGCAGTTACAGCACAAGCAATGGTTGGCGATAAAGAAAGATGCATAAGCGCTGGTGCTTCTGGTTATGTTTCCAAACCCATTAACGTAGACGAACTATTAGAACAAATACAAGAAGTTACAAAATAAAGTGATTAGTGACGCAATAGACAACGAACAGATAGGAACGCTTTTATGTGATGTATTGGAAGCGCATGGGTACGATTTTTTAGAATATTCTCACGCATCAATTAAAAGAAGAATAACCCGTTTATACGCGTTAGATAACTTTGTTAGTTTTGCAGAATTTAGATATACAATTAGAACAGACAAACAGTATTTTAAGCGTTTTTTAGAAGAGATTACGGTAAACGTTACAGAAATGTTTCGAGATCCCTCCTTTTATAAGGCGCTTAGAAATGATGTTTTACCTGCACTAGGTACTTATCCTTTTATTAGAATTTGGGTAGCTGGTTGTTCTACCGGAGAGGAAGCATATTCATTAGCGATTGTTTTAAAAGAATTAAACCTGCTACATAAATCTCTTATTTATGCCACCGATATAAATCCATCGGTTTTGGAGAAAGCAAAAAAAGGTATGTTTCCATTAAACTACTTAAAAGCCTATTCAGAAAACTACGTCCAATCGGGCGGTTTAAAAGACTTTTCATCCTATTACACAGCTAACTATTCTCTTGCAAAATTTGATGAAACGCTGAGCTCTAAAATGATTTTCTCAACACATAACCTCGTTTCCGATCATTCTTTTAATGAGTTTCAGTTAATTTTATGTAGGAATGTACTTATCTATTTCGATAAAGAACTACAACACAAAGTTTTTCAGTTATTCGATAACAGCCTCGAAAAGCTTGGCTATTTAGCTTTAGGCAGTAAAGAGAGTTTAGATTTCTGGAGCAGATCGAAGGAATATAAGCGCATCAAAATGGAAAAAATATGGCGGAAACTTTAGAGTCCAGAAAATGCAGTGCATTAGTTATTGGTGGCTCTGCAGGTAGTTTAGATGTTCTGCTCGAAGTTTTTCCAAATTTGAGCAGCGATATCAACTTTCCAATAATCATCGTTACCCATAGAAAAGCCGGTCGAGATTCTTTGCTTGGCGATTTGCTGAAAAACAGAACAAAGTTAACGGTTAATGAAGCAGAAGAAAAAGAAATAATCCGCCCAGGAAATGTCTATATCGCCCCAGCAGACTATCATTTGCTAATCGAAGAAGATCATACTATCTCCTTAGATTATTCGGAAAAGGTAAACTATTCTAGACCGTCGATAGATGTTACTTTTCAATCGGCGGCACAAGTTTTTAAAGATGAACTGGTATGTATTTTACTATCTGGTTCTAACGCAGATGGCGTAGCCGGACTAAAAACTGTAAACAATTTTGGCGGTTTAGTCGTTATACAGAATCCAAATACCGCAATTATACCCTACATGCCGCAGCAGGCCTTAAATGAAATAAAATCGGCGGAGGTTTTGGATGCAAATAGCATGGCAGAATTTATAAACAACCTAATTAAATAAAACAGCGTTACCTTTTCAGGAGATAAATTTATGGCGGAGGCAAAAAAAGTATTTGTTTTTGATGACAACAGAGATATTTTAGATTTGTGTACTTTCATTTTAGAAGATGCAGGTTATGAAATAAGAACCTCTGAAAGTGCGAATGATATAGAAAATCAGGTAAAAGATTACATGCCCGATATCATTTTTATGGATAATTGGCTGCCAGATTTGGGTGGAATTGAAGCGACAAAAGCAATAAAAAACCACCCCGATTTAAAGCACATTCCCGTTATTTACTTTTCTGCCAATAATGATATTTCATCATTGGCTGATGAAGCTGGTGCAGATAGTTATTTATCCAAACCTTTTGATATTGCAGCCTTAGAGGAAATTGTTAAAAAGCATTTGAGTTAATTTTTACCCCAAATTCTAGTATTCAAATCTAGTTCCGGAACAATATCATACATGAAATTAATTACGGCAATATCCTGATTTAGCAATTCGGGATTTAACAACGATTTAAAAACCGGAGCTTCAAAATAGTTTCTATTTAGCGGAAAAGCGATATACATTCTGCTATCTATAAATGACAGCGAAACTGTATTTCTCGAATTTTTATTTAAAGTTAAAATGCGCTCCATCATTGCTGGAGTTAAAATGTATCGAGCCTCAACTTGGTCTGTAGAATGTGTAATAAAGGTTTTGTCAAACTCTAGACTTTCAAGGTTAATTACGTTTTTATCACTAAAAGAAAATAGATTTTTCGAAAACCAAGCGCCCATTGTACCAAAAAGATCTTTAGGTTTTACGAGCGTAACACCGTTAAAGTTTTTGTTAAAATCGGCAGCAAAAATAATACCTTTAAAAATATCGTTCCATTCGGTGCGGGTACCGTTTTTGGTTTGCACTTCTCTTTTGTATTCTGCATGAATTTCAGCAAAATAAAACCTTGTTTTTCCAGCATGCCCACTTACTAAATCTTCGGTATGATAGCGATCTGGTTCTTCTGAAAAGAGCTGAGTACCAACAAATTCTGGAGCATAAATACCACCTTTAGGCTCTATTATTAAACTATTATCTAAAGATTTAAGGGCAGCCGCAATAACCTGTATTTTAAACGCTTCCTTATATGCGCTAAGTTCATCAGAAATTTTGTAGAGAATTATTCCACCGTAAACAGCACCAAACAAACCTAGAATTATTCCAGGAACTGGAATACCCCAAATGGATAAACCTATTGCAACAGCAATTCCTAAACCAATAAATAAGTAGCCTTTCTTCTGGGTAGAAGATATTTTAGTCCGTTCAATTTCTAATGTAGCAAGTATATTTTGCAGTGCTACATTATTTTCAATTTTTACCATTAATTATTGAAAAGGCCTTTTGCGCTAATGTTTTTGCGTTCTTCTTGTGCTGTTTCTAAAACCGTCATCGGTTGGAAATTCAACATTGCGGCAAACATACTTCCCGGAAACATCATAATCGCATTATTGTAATCCGTTACAGATGAATTATACGTTCTTCTAGCCGCAGCAATTTGCTCTTCACTTTCTGTCCAGGTGGTTTGTAAATTAATGAAGTTTGTATTAGCTTTTAAATCAGGGTAATTTTCTACGTTAAGCATTAAGCCTTTTACACTGCTGCTTAATTGTGCATCGATAGTTGCCTTCTCTGCATCGCTTATGTTTCCTGAAACGGCCTTCGACCGCAGTTCAACGATTTTAGTAAGCGTTCCTTGTTCGTAAGTTGTGTGTTGCATTACAACTTCAACCAGATTTGGAATTAAATCGAAGCGCTTTTTTAGCATTACATCTATTGCAGAAAATGCATTTGTAACCTGATTTTTCTTCCCTATTAATGAATTGTAAAAGAAAATTCCTATTAAAAACAGAAAACCGATAATAACAAGGGCAATAATCATAATGTTAAAGTTTTAAGGTTTAAGGTTTAAGGTTTAGAGCATAAATATATTAAAACGTTACAAGTATTTAGTTAGCGTTCATTTTCCCTTTTTCTGCGTCTTTCTAATCTTTTTTGTTTGCGCACTTCGTGGCTTTCTTTCATCTCCTTAAATTTAGCAATATGCTGTTTAATTTCAGCCTGTTTTTCTTCGGTTATACCTACACTATGTTTAATGCCGATAAACAGACTTTTCCATATCATACTAAAAAAAGAAGTATTTTCTGGTCTTTTATAATCGACCTTTTGCGTGACCAATAAGCCATCAGGACCTGGGTTTTCAGATTTAATAATTAAAGCATTTGCCAAAAACGAAAGCAAGCCACGTTTTACTAAATGGTCTTTTTCAGGGTCGTTTTTCATCAAAGCTACAGATAAATCGAAGTAAGAAAAATCGACCGTTCCTTTCGTTCCAAAATCATCCGCTTTAAAATCAAATTTAAGCTTATCTACATTGCCACGATTTATCCTAACCAAACCCAATGGCTTTGTAATTTGATTTAGTACTCTCGCATTAAAGTTTTGTAAAACACCACTGTAAGAAAAATTGCCAGTATTAACAGCCATGTCAAATTTAAAATCAACATCAAGCTTGCCTTGCCCTAATAAATAAGTGTTTAACTTTGCTTCCAAAATAGGATTTGCTGCCTTTATTTGCGCAATATTTGTTGCATTAGAAATTATTCCCGAAGTATGCTCGAAAGAAATTTTTCCTCTTTGCTGACTTTCCTCATTATAAACTGCGTAACTAATATCGATATCCTTAAGCTCAATTTTATTAACCAAAATCGGGGCACCAAGTGTTTGTAAAAGTTGATGTGGATATTTACCAATTCTATTTTCCTTCTGTTTTTTGGGCAAGCCATTATTGTTAAAAACGGCAACAAAGCCGTTAGCGATTGTCATCTCTTTTGCTCTTAATTCTTGCCTGCTTATATAGAGTGGTAAATTGATTCCTCTTAAAGAAATATCATTCATTAAAATATTAAATCTATCTCTTGCATAACCTGCAACTTCACCAAATTTCATTTCGTCATAAAGTGGTTCTACTGCAAATTTATTAACTCTTAATGTTCCGGTTGATGCCCTAAAATCAAGCTGATTTAACTTAAGATTATACATTTTATCTGGTGTAGGATAATTGTAATCCTTTAAGTTAATAATAACGTCTTTAAGTAAATAAAATCTTTTAGAGTCATCGAAAGAAGTAGAATCGACAAGTAAATCAACCAAAGTAATATTTAAATCATCGATAGAAAAAACGTTGGATTTCTTAATGTTTCTGTTGATATATTTAAAACTTGCGTCTTTAAAACGAATCGTTTTAATGCTAAATTCTTTTAAACTTTTAGCAATAAAAATATAGGGCGATTGAACTGGTCGTGGTGCTCTGTTTTCATTAAAATCGAGTTGTTTGTTAACCATATAAACTTCCGGCTTATCAAATAAAATATCCTCTATCTGAAGCCTGCGTTCGCGGTAAAGTATTAGCGGATGAAAATGACTAACGGCCAGCTTTTTTAAAGTAACCTGATAAAGATTATTAGGCGCTCTTTTTAATTTAACTAATTCCCTATAACGAATGGTATCTGGTGTAATTTTTACATCGTAAAGTGTTGCGCTTCCGGTTAAAATATTTGTACTTACCTTGCTAAAGGTAATCGTGTAAAGACTATCTGTAGAGTTATAAAGTAGTGTTTTTATTTGCGAAGCTAACATTGGCTGTGATTTCACATTTAAAAACCATGCAATCGATGCTAATATTGCAAACAATACGAAGAATATTCCTGCAGCCCACTTTATAAACCTGTATCGATGTCTTTTTTTTTCTGGCATTTAACAAAAGGGGTATTTTATAAGCAATATACACTTAAAAACATATTTGTTAAAAATGCGAAGCTAATTTTGAGGGCACTGAAAAAGTCCACCCATAAAATTGTTTAAAAAAGGGAGTTAGAAACTATGTTTTCTGCTCCCTTTTTTGTATTTTAAAGGTATATTATAATACTCTT